>JANOTH010000380.1:0-19733 GCA_031416275.1 Ferruginibacter sp.
CTGCCGAAACAGAAGCCATTCGCATTACTGTAAATACACTTGCTAGAAATTACAACCCTACACTCGCATTAATGGAAGAAATATTGCTGGAGCCAAGATGGGATGCAAAAGAGTTTGACCTTATAAAGCAAAGCACCATCAGCCGTCTTCGCCAGCAGTTAGCAAATCCCAATAGCATTGCACAAAACCAGTACAGCAAATTAATTTACGGCACCGACAACATACGTTCCCGCAATATCCTTGGCACGCCTGAAACGGTGAATGCCATTACCATAGAAGACCTCAAAGCATTTTATGCAAAAAACATTTCGCCTTCTGTATCACGCATGCATGTTGTAGGCGCATTGGGCAAAACAACCATTGCAAATTCACTGCGCAGCCTAAACAATAAATGGAAAAGCAAGGCTGTGAACATACCAGTGTATCAAACGCCAAAAGCACCTGCCACATCTACCGTTTATTTTTATGATGTGCCAGATGCCAAGCAATCTGTAATTCGCTTTGGCTACCCTGCGCTTGCAGCAACAGATGCAGATTATTACCCCGCAACGGTTATGAATTATATCCTCGGTGGTGGCGGTTTTGCCTCACGCCTCACGCAGGAACTGCGGGAAGGTAAAGGATACACCTATGGCATCAATTCAGGCTTTGAAGGCACCGCAAGCGCTGGTCCATTTACCATAAGCAGCAGTGTAAGAAGCAATATAACGTTGGAAGCTGCTGAGCTTATCAAAAATATTCTAACGGCTTACTCTAACGATTTCTCCGAACAGGACCTTGCCACTACCAAAAGTTTTTTAACAAAAAGCAATGCACGTGCATTTGAAACCGCCGGGGCAAAGTTGAACATGCTGCAAAACATAAGCAAGTATGGCTGGAAGTACGATTATGTAAAAGCCCGTGAACAAATTGTAAAAGATATGACGGTAGCACAGATACAGACGCTCTCTAAAAAATATCTCAATCCCAATAAAATGGTATGGCTTATAGTGGGCGATGCCAAAACGCAGTTGGAGCGCTTGAAGGCATTGGGTTTTGGGGAAGTGGTTTTGCTGAAGTAAAAGCATTGGGGCATGAGCGGTAATGCAAAGCCGGGCGGTCGTTACGGGCTTTGCACTACAAGTCCGCACTCGTTCCTCGTTTGCGGGCTTTCCGTTGCAATCCCTGCCATGCGCAGCAGTAAATCTTTTTCCACTTTTATTGAAGCGAATTATTATAATATCTAAATCAGTAGTTTATTTGTGCGAAAACCCCGTCGGGACAACAATGCAGGCTGCCAATTCCCCTCCTTGGAGAGCCTGCCCCGACAAATCGGGGGGTGGCCCAAAGGGTCAGGGTGGGCATTATAAGTTGCAGATTCTCTTTGCGTTTGGTCGAGACAAAGTCTCACTTTTATTTGTAAATCCTTGGGACGCTTCGCTTAATTCTAAGGATAGTAGGGGTTTTCAGTCGTAAGCGAGCTATGTTACTAATGAATATTAAAGCAAAGAGCATCGGTTCAATTGTTACCAAGCATATACCCTACGTATGTCAAAATAAGAGAAAGAAAAAGCATTATGATAAGCCTAATAGTTAAGGTGATCTTAGGATCGTCGTCTTTGGACGTTCCAATATTAGCTTTTAATATTATCGATATTTTATAACCAATTGTAGCATCATAAATTCCAATCAGACAATTAGCAATAAATGCAATTTCAAAAGTTGTCTTTTTGGATAAGTAATAGGGAATTATTATATAGATCAATATCGAGAAAATAGTAACCCATCCATAATTAAAATTAAAACGTCTTGAAGTCACAGAGCCTACGCTGTCAATTAATGTTACTGATAATATCCCAAAGAATATGATAATTAAAATTTCACTTTTCATAATTTCCCCAAATGCAACAACCTTTGTTGGCTGTAGTTTTTTGATGTGTAGGTAAAATTACATCTCGGCAGGGTTTTCTTAAAATTACACATTAAACATAAAAAACCAATTCGCAGTCCCGGCGGGGTTTTCACCAGCTTACACTTTGATACACTTAAAAGCAATGCGTGAAACCCCGACGCAGGAAAGACCCAGCGCCTTAATAAACCAAACCTACAAATCTTTGTAATGTTTTGGAGAAAAATGTTTTACCTCATCTACTTCGTAAAACGATGCGCTACTATGTTCGTAGCTTACATTATCCTTTGCCAAAGTCCATTTACCTTTCACCGGATTGCCATGTATGTAATCTAATTTTTGAAATAAAAATATATCAGCGTAAATAGGTTTTGCATCAAAAGAATCTTTAAAAACCTTATGCTTTTGTCCCTTACTTATTTCTCTTGGAGTAAGGTTACACCTTAACTCTTCTAACACTTTATGGTTTGTAGAATTCTCTAACAGGTTTACAAGTTCATACGCCATAAATCGTTTTGCATTGCCTATTATTTTATTCAGGTTGTAACCGGGCGATGGGAAGTGAATAATTGTGTGTACATGATTAGGCATGATCACATAACCAAGGATGTCTATTCCATCAGTTTTTAAAATATTAAACCAACTATAAACAATGTCATATCCATTTGTTAGTTCAAAGAGTGGTATCCATTTGTAGCAGGTAAAAGTCACAAAGTAAGTAGTAAACTCTTCCGAGTGCTTATATTTTACAGCCATTTATTACCAGATCGTTTTTGGTTTTTACAAATGTAAGGTCTATTACACGTCGGGGTTTCGCAATATGTTTCTCTATAATTTATAGTTTCTTCGTGCGAAAACCCCGCCGGGACAAAATTCTATTCAAAGTATAGTGGTGATAAAGGTGAAAAAGAATTGTCAGAAGCGGAAGTATTTAAATACAATAAAGATTGGTACCTCACAGAAATGGAAAGAACATACGCCGGAAAAGTTGATAAAAATATACATTTACCCTAGACAAAAACAACAAATATCTTAAAGGTGAAATGGTATCACTCATTTATGATACCGACAAAACAGAATACATATTTGACAATCAAAACAGGGTTGTAAAAATGATTTCAAATTATAACAACAAGCCTAGTGTGAGAGAATTTTTATACAATGCGGATGGTACAATATTTCAGGAGACGTTAACAAGAAAAGAAGGTGTCTCTGTAAGAAAGCATTATTATACAAAACGGTAGTCAAATCTATTGAACATCATTATTGTAATACCTCATCATTGCCCTATTAGCTAAAAGATCTCCTGTCGTTATGCAGCAAAGGCTTGCCTGCCACTGCTGGGATAATTTTCATAATATAGAATTCTATTTATTTTCATCAACCCATTCATCCATACTATCGTCTTTCAAATTAATAATCAGACTAGTATTACCTGGGTTTTCCATATTCATTATTAATACACTGGTAGAAATTGGAATAGATTCTTTTTTAAACGCTAATGTTTTCCAAACTTTTCTTGCTGCATGATAATAAGACCATTTACCGGTTTTTATAAAAGGTACAGTTCTTAAGTGCTGTTGTCTTAAGTCTGAAAATGTTAGGTGATAGTCTTTTTCAATATCTGCGCTATCAATACCTGTTACTTCAAACATACTAAGTATCGTACGTTGGTACTTACCCGTTTTAAAAAGATATTCACCTCCCAAACTATCGGTAGCATAAAAGTTCCAAACACCTATGGGCAAAGAGTCTTTATCTAACCAACCTTCACCATTGCTGTTTATCAATATAACAGTATCTCCACTTGGTTTTTTATCTACTGCTCGTATACTTTCTTTCAGCATTAAATTTTCAGTTGATATTACTGCATTTCTTTTTACAAAAAATACGGCACTATCATGTCCAATAACGTTGTAAGTCACTTTTGAACATAAACTTTTTAAATGCACAAATGCTCCTTTAATTATATCCAATTCAGTTTCAGGTGTTAGGCAGGTAAAACGAATAAACGCTAAAGACTTGGCATAAGAATCAAAGTACATCCACGCACTTGGTGCATGTGTACGAGGGTCACACAGCTTTATTCTAATCCCCTCATTCCTTTCGCTAGAACTACTTATTAAATCAAATATGTTGAAATAAAATCGTAGCTGTTTTCCATTGGTCAAAAGAATGTTTCCATCTTCAGTTGCGGTCAATTTTACTAAGTTTGATTTTTCTATCCATTTTGCAAGCCTGATATTTATTATATCGATGGTCTGCTTAAAATTTAAATCATTAAACATTTTCTTTTCAGCTTTACCAATGCTTCTCAAGTGTAAAAAGGCCTTGTACACTTCAGCTGCATCTGCCGCAGTTTTAAATCGTATTAATCTTATCTTTTTTTCATTAATATAAAATTGAAGAAATTTACCACTCATTATAGTATCTATTCCCTTCGATGTTGGATCATCGTAGTATAATTTAAAAAGGTTAAAATATTCTTTAGGAGCTTTATTTGAATAGTTGAGAATAATTTTTCCTTCAATATCGATATTGATACTATCAACCTTTCTATTTGTGGAGCCGGAAGGAGGTACAGCACAGCATTTAATTTTATTCTGAATTAAGTTTACAGTTTCCTGAAAATCCTGAGCCATTGCTGTATTAAAAACAAAAGCCATTGAAATGAATAGTATTATTTTCATTTAATTGTTTTATGTTATGATTAGATGCAGAACAATGCATTTTTACATAATTAGTTTTGCATCCAACTCAAGTCTCTCAATATTTTTATTTTAATTCGAGATTCCCCCTCTTTTTCTAAATCTATTTCGGGAGCTTCTACTCTTTCAGCGTAAATGCCGATTTTATCAACTAGGTAGCTTTTTACATAGTCATAATGTTTTTTTAAGCCGTTATCTCTTAACCAATATCTATAAGGAGAAGGAATACCTTTAGCATTTTCAGATACTGTAATTGATACACGAAAAGAGGGATTAAGTTTTAAAAAATCTCCCAATCTTAATAAACTTGCTAATACCTGCTCACCACTGATTTTGCAAAAAGGGGAAATTTTTAAAACAAGAGAATCTTCAAGTTGGTATTTACCGATTGAATTATGCAAAATTTCTGTTTTATCACAAGCAATGGCTTTTAAAGTTTCAAGTTTATACTTGCCCCTGTCACCACTTAAAAAATAATAAATCATTGCAGACTTAATGTTTGAATAATCTTCACCCTTTGTTTCATAAATTTTACCTAACCTATAAGCAGCTAATGGAGAAATATTATCCAAATAATCAGGCCCTTCTGAGGCAGTAATTAACTTGTAGCAATTTATTGCAGTTTGTATACTGGTATCTTTATACTTAGCATAAATTTTTTCATAAAATCTTCCACACTGGTATAACTTATTTTTATTCCCATCTTTTAAAGCGGATTCCAATAGTTTTTTTTGCTTAGTTATTTGTAATAAATCTGATTTTGAATATATCGTTTGACTAAATAAAAGATTACATGAAAAAAGGGAAAGAAATAAAAAGCGGTAATACATTCTCATAATTAATAGGCAGTATTAATTAAGGTAAATTATGTCGGTTTCAGTTTGCTTAAATTTTATACATCGTACAGGTATACATATTTATGAAGTTAATTTATTTCGTTCATAAAATTAACATCACTATCCTTAGAGTTAAGCGCAGCGTCTCCTGTGTTATTTTAGCAAGGCTTGCTCCACCAAGTGCAGAAATAAGGCGAAGCTTCCCTGCTAAGCTTTGCCCTACTTGGGTTGTTGGAGCACATTGCTTCGTCCTCTGCTGCATACCAACAAAGCCATCAGCTTAATTAAGTAAGGGTGCTATTGAGATTGTTATTAAGTGAAGTACGCCAACGGGGACTTAACATCCGCAGAGCGCTCTTAACGCTACTTACAGTTGAGGGTTTTTACGATTTCATTAACATTTGTACTAATTATTGTTTTAATTGTACTATTCAAAAATGGTTGAGTAAAAATTCTTATTAATTTGGAACAACAATTTTATTTAATCAAAAAAAATCTTATGAAAAAAATCTTTCAAATCTTTACAGTTGTTGCTATTTCAGGTTTAACATTCGTTGGTTGTAAAAAAACAGATATCGGTACTGAAACTACAGTCGATCCTATTTCGGCTGATATAAAATCAATGGTAAAAAATGCCGGTTTCAACGCTGATTATATCAGCAAAACAGATGGTGGTTATATTATTGAAAATGATATTTTTATGACCGAAGCCGAGCTAAGGGATATGGGTAACAATAATGGGCCTGAATTGGTTTATGCTAATGAAGAGCACTATCGCACTACGAACTTAGTAAGCGGTACAAGAACAATTACTGTTTCATTAAATACTTCTCAGTCAAATTTTGTTTCTGCAACAACAGAAGCAGTAAGAAGGTATAATGCTTTACCATTAAGACTTAAATTTCAATTTGTAACTGGTACATCTGCTAACATCAACATCAAAACATATTATCAGGTAAGTAATACACTTGGTAGTGCCGGTTTCCCAAGTGGTGGAAATCCTTTCAATACGGTAAACATGAATACATATTGGTACACTCCAAGTATTGGTGTAAATGCATTGGCAACTACAATTGCGCATGAAATTGGGCATTGTATAGGGTTTAGACATACTGATTATATGGATAGATCTTACAGCTGTGGTGGCCAGGTTACAAACGAAGGTGCATCTACAGTTGGTGCTGTTTACATATCTGGTACTCCAACTGGCCCAAGTGCTGGTTCTTGGATGCTTGCTTGCAGCAGTACATCTACAAACAGGCCATTTACTACATCTGATAACACAGCTTTGAATACAGTTTATTAATTTTTTAATTAATAGAAATACTATCCTTTTAATATTGAAAAAGTGACCATATTTATTGTGGTCACTTTTTTTGCATATACAATAGGCATTATATTTTTTATAATACTAGTTATGGCAATTGTACTATTCAGGGTTTCATTTGTACTATAAAAATGCATGATGGCAGAAAATACTGTTAAATTTCACTATATTCAATCCTTAAAAACCAATCAATATGAAAAAAATCATTTTACAGTTCTCACTATTATTAGCAACTACAGTTATACTATTTAGTTGTAAAAAAGCAGATCTAGATACAGAAGCTCCAGATGCAATTGGTGCTAACATCACAGCAATGGTAACAGCAGCCGGTTTTGATGCGACCGATCTTAAAAGAGCCAATGGAGGATATCTTATAGAAGGAGATATTTTTATGACAGAATCTGATTTAAAAAATATGGGTAGTAATAAGGGCCCTGAGTTGGTAATTGCCAATGAAGAACATTACACCACAACAAATCTTGTAACTCGTCCAAGAGCTATTACGGTTTCATTAAATACTAGCCAACCAAACTTTGTTGCGGGTACTAACGAAGCTATCAGACGTTACAATGCTTTAAACCTTGACCTAACTTTTCAATTGGTTTCAGGTACTAGTGCAGATATTAATATTGTTACATTCAATGAAGTGAGCAATACTTTGGGTAGTGCAGGTTTCCCATCAGGCGGAAATCCTTTTAATACTGTAAGAATGAACACCTATTGGTACACACCAACCGTTGCTGTTAATCCGTTAGCTACTACAATTGCACATGAAATTGGTCATTGTATTGGTTTTAGACATACCGATTATATGAACAGGGCATATAGTTGTGGAGGTAGAAAATCTAACGAAGGTGCGGCTACAGTTGGCGCTGTATATATCCCTGGCACACCTACAGGTGGTAGCGCAGCTTCGTGGATGCTAGCTTGTGGCGGCACAAGTACTGACAGGCCATTTACATCTGCTGATGTAACGGCACTTACTACTGTTTATTAATTTAAAAAGTCTTTCTCATAAAAGCACCCTTTTATTTTACAAAAGGGTGCTTTTTATTTTACATGATTTCGGTCCGCTAAACACAATAATTGTATTCATTTTTTACCTACTTATTTGTTCTTGATTATCAAATTTTTCTTAACTTTAAAAGCATTTTTCAAAAATGTGTTTTCGTATCCGATGTTTAAAATTATAGTCCTATTTATTTGTTGTGTTTTTTCTAATTGCATCGTACATGCACAGCAGGTAAGCCCTCGATTAATTGCAGGCCGGCAAAAAATGTCACCCACACTCATAAATAAACAAAGTGACTTCTTAAAAAAACCGGGAACAAACAACAGCTTTATTGTAACTGCCGAGCAAATAAATATGCTGGTAAATACCTGGAAAATATCACACCCGAGTATTATTTTAAAGAGATTAATCAGCGAGGCAAATACAGTAATAATTGAATGTAGCAACCAACTTTTTTTTAATACAATTTTAAAAGATCCCAACGTATTATTTGCTGATGTATATGTAAAGCCAAGCAGCGAAGTCATTTTAATTGGTTATGATAGAAGCCAAAATGGTATACAGGTGATACACGAATTAATACCTTCAGCAAATGGCAAAGGAATAACAATTGGTATAAAAGAAACCAATGTAGATGATGCTGATATTGATTTGCGAAGAAGAATAAATCCATCCACTTTAGCGGATAGAGATAAAGACCCTCATGCTACTGTAGTGGCGTCTATTGCAGGGGGTGCAGGCAACAGTTTTATTACGGGCAAAGGTTTGGCTTGGGGTGCTCAATTTTATTCATCCACTTTCAACAACCTTTTTCCTGATAATAGCGATGCACTATTACAAAATAATGTGAGTGTGCAAAATCATTCATACGGCACCATTAAACAAAACTTTTATGGTGCTGAAGCCATGGCTTATGATGGGCAGATTTATAATAACGCCAATCATTTAATGCATATTTTTTCTTCCGGCAACAGAGGGCAAGATTCTGCCAATGATGGTACTTACAGGGGTATAGCCCGTTTTTCGAACCTGACAGGTAACTTTAAAATGGCAAAAAATATTACCACTGTTGGTGCTACCGATAGTGGTGAAAACATAATTCCATTTAGCTCAACAGGTCCGTTATATGATGGGCGCCTGGCACCGCAAATAATGGCACTTGGCCCTAATGGTACCAGCGATGCTGCAGCTGTTGTAAGCGGTGCTGCTGCTTTGTTACAACAACTTTACAAGGATAGTAATAATCAACAACTACCACCTGCATCTTTGGTAAAAACTTTGTTATTTACCACCGCTACTGATGTAGGGCAAAAAGGTATTGATTACAAATCAGGCTTTGGTGCTGTAAACGCATACAAAGCTGCGAAGGCTTTACAACAAAAGCATTTTATAAATGGGGTAGTTGGAAACAATGAAATGTTCTCTCAAAATTTGTCGCTTCCTAGTAATGCCGTCAATGTAAAGTTTACATTGGTGTGGAGTGATACTGCTGCAAGAATCAATAGCAGCAAAGCTTTGGTGAATGATCTTGATTTTGTAGTGAAGGAATTAAATAGTAGTATAGAGTTTCAACCCTGGGTTTTATCATCTTTTCCCTCAGCGGATTCTTTAAATAAATTACCTGTTAGAAAAAAAGATACATTAAATACATCTGAACAAATTACAATTGATTTACCAACCGGTAATAATTATACGTTGATGGTGAGAGGCTCAAAAATAATAACAATAAGTAGACAAGCATTTTCTATTGCTTACACTTTTGATACTATCAATCATTTTCAATTTACTCATCCATTAAATGCATCTGATATTGATAGAAATGAAAATGAACAGGTGAAAATAAAATGGGATGTAGCCACACTTTCAGCAGCTGACAGAGGCGACTTGTCTGTAAGTTATAATAATGGCACAAGTTGGACAGCCATACAGAATCAGGTGATGTTAAACAACAAAAAATTTAACTGGCAATTACCTGATACCGCCACCACCGCCATTTTAAGAATGCAAACAAGTTTTGGAATATTTGTATCAAGGCCATTTATGATAGCCCCACTTACCAAATTAACTGTAGGGTATTTTTGTGCTGATGAAACCCAATTAAGTTGGAAAAAACATATTTATGCTAGTTCATATCAAGTATTCGCACAAGTTGACAGTGCTTATTTAAAACCTTTATTTACAACAATTGATACAACAGCGGTTATCCCCAAAAGCATCAATGCTTCAAACATATTTGCTGTGCAACCCATATTGCAAAATGGCTTATATGCAACACGTTCCGCAGCAATTGATGTGCGTAAGCAAGGTGTACTTTGTTATTATAAAACATTACTTGCAATAGATGTAGCGGGTAAAGTAAACCTGCTACTCTCCCTTAGTTTGCCATCGGCAACTGATAGTATTGTTTTTGAAAAGTTAAATGCAAACGGCGCTTTAATCAGAAAAGTAGCAAGCATAAGAACCAATGCTGTACAAAATGAGTTGAGTGCCTTTGACAATAATCCTGTGGCCGGAGCTAACTATTACAGAGCAGTTATTTATTTAAAAACGGGCGAAATAATTTTTACTGAAACCGTGATGACATTTAGCAATGCCACCGAAAATGTATTTGTATATCCCAACCCAGTAGAAGAAGGGCAGGCATTTAATTTTTTAGTAAACAATTTTATTACAGGAAACACTTTACAACTACTAGATACAAAGGGCAGCATCATAAAAAATGTGGTCATTGGCCAGGCAGGTAAAATAGCCACTACAGGGCTTAAACAAGGAATTTACTTTTATAGAATCACAAAGCCTGATGGTACCACGTTTGCATCAGGTAAAATAATAATAACACAATAGTTTTGTAATGAAAGGCACGGAATTTCAAGTAAATTTTAGTTATACAGATATTTTTGGATATGCGCATGTGCTTGCCAAGCACTTAAATGCTAGCTTCAATAATAATGAAATATTGTATCCGAAAGAAGTAGCCATTGGTTACAGTCGTTTCTTTAAAATAAATGAATTTATTGGGTATCAAATTGCTCATTACAAAGCGATGAAAAGGATGGTTTTTAATCGCTTTCCGTCAGATGAAAAACATATCACCGTTTCATTTCAAAATTTCACATTTGCAAAATGTGATAAACACCAATACGACTGCAACGAAATAATAAGCAACAATAACAGCCTTGGCTCTATACAATGTAAAAGCACCACCCAGCCTGAGATAGTGGTGATAGAGCCCGGTATAGAAGTAAACGTGATTGTAGTTTTACTAAAAGAAAATTGGTTAGAAAATATTTTGCACGATTCAGTAAGTAAGGATAAATTTTTTAATTATTTAGTACATCAAAATGCCAACCTTCGTAAAGAGTTTTTAAGCCCTTATCAAAATAAAGTTTTTAATGAAGTTTTTAGTGGTAATGGTTTTACCCTTTTACAAAATTTGTATTACGATGGCCGTGTATTAAATCTTTTAGAAACTTTTTTAAAGGATATTCTTACGAAAGAAGATGCTGAAAACCCATTTTTGTTTGCCAGTTATGAAGATATACATATGCTGCAAAAAGCAGAGCAGTTTATTAATGATAACCTGCTGAAACCCTTTCCAGGTGTGGAGCTATTAAGTAGAATCAGCTGTATGAGCAGAACTAAATTTATCAATCTTTTTCAAAAAGTGTATGGGCAGAGTTCGTTTGAATATTCACAAAAAAAACGCCTAGCTATTGCCTATGATTATATGAAGGGTGGCCGCCACTCTGTTATGGATACTGCACAAATTATTGGATACAGCGGTGTAAATAATTTTGCACTGGCATTTAAAAAGGAGTTCGGTTTATTGCCTAGTGAATTGCTTGAAAGAATAAAAGAAAATTAATTCTGCTGTCTCAAATTTCCTTGCCGTCAATTGCATCTTAGTTTCAGTCTCAGGTAAATAATTCAGTTCCTGCAAGGTTTTCACCAGCTCACACTTTGATACATATAAAAGCAATGCGTGAAATCCCGACGCAGGAAGGACCCGGCGCCGTAATAATTTAAACCTATAAATCTTTATAATGTTTTGGAGGTTTCGCAGCAGGCTTTCTTTGTGATTCATAGTTTATTTCTGCGAAAAGCCCGCCGGGAAAACAATGCCTCAGTCAAAATCTGCCTGTCGCTTTCATCTTCAGAAATGAGCAACACCTCTTTTTATTGTTTCATGTTTTGTCTCTCTTAGTTAATTAAAATCCGAAATAGAAATCAACATTTAATCCAAAATTTTAAAAGTTACCCGGTCGCTTCTTTTCCCCACAATAGCAAGCTCCACTTTTATTTGTTTTCCATTTGCCAGGGTCACCGGCATAGCAAAAGACGGTTTATTGCTGTCTTCGTTTGTAATGGTGGGCATACTTGCAGGTACTAATTGCTGTAAGAAATTTGCCCATTTGGTGAAAACTGCTCTTGATTTAATAGGCGTTGCATAAAATACAATGTCTGCCTGGTAACTATACACAGCATTTTCTTTTGCATTGCTTGCATTACCAGCTGGTAAAACACTTTTAACAATAACTGGATTTTTTAAGTGTAGGTTAAGGTTACTTTTAAAATAAGTAGTTGTTGGGTCCACAACCAATTCGGTAGAATTTTTTTCCCAGTTCATGGGTAATTTTTCCTCTCCTATAATCTCCTTGTAATTGTTTCCCGCTGCTTCAAGTAATTTTAAATACAACGCTTTGAAGGTGGTAAAATTTAGATCCGGTACTTTGTTCCCTATGGAAAAAAAGTTTTCATACACGCTGTAAAATTTGCTGTGCTCATAGTCCGAAGAGGTTAGAATGAGGTAATAAATTCTGGTTGCCTCATCAAGGTTTGGTTGCGCCATACCCTTGCCAACTTTATACATATTTGCCAGCATGGCCATGCTCTTTAAATCTTTTTTGAGCATTGCTTTTTTGTACCAGTTGGCAGCTTCAATATATTTTGAATTTGCTTCTGCTAATAATCCAAGTGCAGTATATGCAGGTGCATAATCTTTTGCTGCTGCTCTTTTGTAATAGGATATGGCGCTTGCTTTGTTTTCCGTATAACCAATGTAGCCACCCTCACTGTAAAAAGTACCTATTTGATACAAAGCCTGTGGGTACTGCTTTGCAGCCATTTTTTCAATAATTTTTATGGCTTTTTCTTCATCTCTGTCTACGCCTTTTCCTTTAAAATATGCATTGGCCAAAAACATTCCTGCATCTACATTTCCCTTTTCTGTTAAGGATTGTAAAATGCCAATTCCTTCTTTTTGTTTTTCAGAAGATGGATAAACGGCCGCGAGTAGGGTGACAGCATATTGATATTGTTGCGAATGCAAAAGGCTATCATTATCATCAGTATAACGGGCCGTTACCCTGGGCGTAGTTTTTGACTTAAAATTTTTTGCTATTGAATTTTCTGCAATACTCACATACCTGCGCTGCGCTGTAGCTGCAAAAAATATTGCTAAACAAAATACTGTGCTAATCGATTTTTGTATTGAATTTTTCATGTCAATATCATATTATATTTATTGCCTGGATAAAGACATACCCTGAAAATGATGATTTGAGATATGCCATGTTTCCAAGAGAAATTGGTGATGTATTACTGATCTTCCAATTAGCAAACCACATTATGAATTTGTGAATAACTTAGTTATTTATTAACGAAAGAAATGATGATGGAAACGAAAAAGTGACGGTTTAAAACCAAAGGTTTATTTGCAGGTATTTTGAATTCAGTCTCGGCGGGGTTTTCACCGGCTTACGCTTTGATACATATAAAAGCAATGCGTGAAACCCCGACGCAGGAAAGACCCAGCGCCGTAATAATATAAACCTACAAATCTTTATAATGTTTGGGAGAAAAATGTATACCTCATTTACTTTATAAAACGATGCGCTACTATGTTCGTAGCCTCAATCCTGGCGGGGTTTTCTCCCCACTAACGCATTCCAGCGATTATCATTTTTTCAATGCACCTGCTTTTGTAATATCATTTCAGCAACTTCTCCGCCGCCGCTTGGTTTTTAACCAGCGGCGTACAATAATAATTATTATTCATCGCTTTCCTTCATGGCATAGGTCTATCCAATTCACTACGGCAAAGCTTACAAAATATAATTTGCTGTTGTCAGTAAACCTGTGCTTTCTGCTCATCAATTAAATGTACATAAAATTGAATTTAACCAATGACAGCATTGGCTGTAGCCGCACAGAAAGCTACGCATAATATCTTCGCCTCATTTCTACGCTAGTGACTATACCTTCCGGCGATTATCATTTTTTCAATGCACATGCTTTTGTAATATCATTTCAGCAACTTCTCTACCTGTTTTCATTGCAGCATTCAGCGAGGGATACGCTGTGTGATCGCCACATTGATACATAAAATCATTAATTTTCAAGGAACTATTTAATGAAGGTTGATCAAAATATTGCGGCAAAGCTTCTGGAATTCGGTAAGTGCGTAAATGTTGCCATTCGTATTTTTTTCCAAACCATTGTTGTAGTTCTTGCTGTACTTTTTCCAGCATTTCAATTTCAGAAAAAGGATTCTTTCCTACAAGACTCACAGAAATAAGCACTTTTCCTAAAGGTGCGTAGCTTGGCGCAAACGCAGATAAGTCAACAATGTGGTGAATTAATTCATCTTCATTGGCATTAATAATTAGGTACGGTACATCAAAAAATTCGAAAGGCGTATCACAAGAAAAATACAGACAATCAGTACTGTTATACTTTATATGCTCACTTCTTCCCAACAAGCGGTCTGCTGCGAAGGCGTCTGTGGCTATTACGATTGTCTCAGCCGTTATAGTCTCTCCGCTTTCAAGGAATACTGTATTGCCTTCTATTTTTTCGACCCGTGTTTGCAGCCGTATTTGATTGGGCGAAAGATAAGATGCAATTTGTTCGGGAATGGCTTGCATTCCTTCCTCCGGTACTACCACGTTGCCCTTTGCAAATTGGCTAAACAAAAATTTGAAAAATTGCGCATCGGTGTCCAAATCTTTTTCCAGAAAAACGCCCCGAAAAAATGGTTTATAAAAACGATTTATGATCGTATCCGAATAACCAAATTCTTTTAAAAATGCCAAAGTTGTTTGTTTTTGAGCAGGCGCAGCAACGGTAGGATCAGGAGCGTTTCTGAGTTTGATATTGAGTTGTAGCACCTTAAGTTTATCCCATAAGTTACCCACGGGCGCCAAAAGCGCTTGCGGAGCCGTTGTCCAATTTTTTAATGGGTTAGGCATTAAATGATATTGATTACCTAATCGAATACGTGCACCACTCGGCAGTATCTTTAACTTTAATGCATCGTAATTCAACATTTTGATAGCTTCCGGGTACGACGTTAATAATACTTGAAATCCTCGGTCGAGTGTAAAACCATCAATCTTATCAGTTCGCACTCGCCCGCCTACCGCATCAGAAGCTTCGAGTACGAGTGTTTCAATACCGTTTTCTTTTAAATATTTGGCACAGGTTAAACCCGCAATGCCGGCACCAATAATAACTATCATAGGATTGTTTGTATTTTTAATATAAATCTGGTTTTAATCATAACGCTTGATATGTACCTTTTACATCGTACATACCAGCTTGGCGTTTAATGTTGAATGTACGATCTCTCCTGTCGTTACCAACTCCAGAACTTTAGATCCAATTACCATAGTTTGAATGTACGTTATAATCAACAAGCATACGCTCCGCCTGCGTTGGAATTCGCAAAAATCTTTGCTACCGCTTGTTTTTAATTAGCGGCGTTTAGTTTTATTAAAATTCAAAATAAGAATAAATACAGCAAAGAAAACTGCGGTAGCGTTTATGTTCAGCCTATTAATAAATTTCGCTAACAAGCAATATAACACACTACTTTACCCGGCAATTCTCCCCTACCTTTAAAGCACACAAACAAACATTTCATGTCCACCGCACTCTCCATAAATCCCACCACAGGCAAACAAATAGCAGCATACGAACGCTTAAACACAGAAGAAGCAAAAGCAAAAGTTGCCGCAGCGGGTAAAGCGTTTCAGCAATTGAAAAAATCAACGTTTAAAGAACGAGCACTTTGCATGCACAAGCTTGCAACAATCTTAGAAAACAACAAAGAGGAATATGCAAAACTGATAACAGCCGAAATGGGCAAAACCCTTGCACAGGCAATAAAAGAAGTAGAAAAATGTGCACTCGTTTGTAATTATTATGCAGACAAAGCGGAAACGCTTTTAGCAAATGAAACTGTTGTAACAGAGGCTTCAAAAAGTTATGTAACTTTTCAACCGATAGGTGTTGTGTTAGCAGTAATGCCATGGAATTTTCCATTTTACCAGGTAATACGTTTTGCAGCACCGGCAGTAATGGCGGGCAATACGGGGATTTTGAAACATGCATCTAATGTACAAGGCTGTGCATTTGCATTGGAAGATGCGTTTGCAAAAGCCGGTTTCCCAAGCGGTGTGTTTACCAATTTAAATATTGCATCAGACGGTATAAAAGCAATTATTGAAGATAAAAATATTGTTGCCATCACACTCACAGGCAGCGACCCTGCTGGGCGTGCAGTGGCATCTGTCGCAGGACAAAATCTAAAGAAAACAGTGATGGAACTAGGCGGTAGTGATGCCTATATTATTTTAGATGATGCTGATATTGACAAGGCTGCTGAAATGGCTACATTGGGTAGGCTGCAAAACAACGGACAAACCTGCATTGCTGCAAAACGGTTTGTTGTATTGGATGCTGTGTACGATGAATTTTTACAAGCATTCACTACAAAAATGAAAGCTGCAAAAATGGGCAACCCAATGGATGCTGCTACTTATTATGGGCCAATGGCAAGGTTTGATTTGCGGGATGAATTACATGAACAAGTACAACAAACAATTAAGCAAGGCGGCAAATTAGTACTCGGTGGAGAAATACCTGAAAGCGATGGCGCTTACTATCCGGCAACCATTTTAGCCGATCTACAACTTGGTATGGTAGGTTTTGATGAAGAACTTTTTGGTCCGGTAGCATCGGTGATAAGGGCTAAAAATGAAGCGGAAGCTATTGAGGTTGCCAACAACTCACAATTCGGTTTAGGCTCTGGGGTTATTACGGGCAACAAAGAGCGTGGCGAAAAAGTGGCGTTGCAGCTTGAAGCAGGTAATAGTTTTGTAAACAAGCTCGTAGCATCTGATCCTCGGTTGCCTTTTGGGGGTATTAAAAACAGTGGTTATGGCAGGGAACTTTCAGGCTATGGCATAAAAGAATTTGTGAACACAAAAACGATTTGGATAGATTGATTTTGGTAAAATTGAGTATAGATAGCCAATAAAATTATGATAACAGTGGTCTATAAAAAAAGCAGTTCACTAAAAAAGGATTGCTTTTTTAGTACTTACTAGGTTTATGTGGGTGGGTGTTCGACTGATGATGCCTTGCTGATAAATTCTAGTTTTTTTAATACAGCGTTATTTATTTTTATAATAATGTATTAACTTTCAAATCTGTACATATTCAGTAAAACATTTTTTATGATAGTAATTGCGTTGTATAATTTAAAAGGCGGTGTAGGTAAAACAGCCAGCTGTGTAAATTTTTCATATCTCGCAGCAAAAGAAGGTTACAAAACGCTGCTGTGGGATATTGATCCACAAGGCGCAACGTCTTTTTATTTTCAGGCGAAGCCTAAAGTTCACCCCGGTATTAAAAAGCTCATCAGTAAAGATGCAGATATGGATGCAGTGCTTATGGAGACAGGATATGAGAATTTAGATATTATTCCTGCCGATAATTCAGCAAAAAGTTTTGATGTAATGGTTGAGGAGATGAAAGGCAGTAAAAACAAACTGAAATCTGTTTTAAAACAATTTAACGGAGAATATGATTTTGTGTTTATTGATTGCCCTCCCGGCTTTAGTGCGCTTAGCGAAAATATATTCAGCGCTGCAGATATTGTGCTCATGCCTGTAATACCAACCACTTTAAGTGTGCGTACCTACAATATGGTAAAAGATTATTTTAAAGAGAAAGAAATAGATCCTGCAAAACTGATGTGCTTTTTTACCATGACGGATCTGCGTAAAAACATGCACCACGAAATAATGGAACTGCTGTTTAAAGACAAACGCTTTTTTGGCAATTACATTCCTTATTTATCTGATGTAGAAAAAATGGGCATACACAAAATGCCTATTGAAGAATTTGCCCGCAGTGGCGATGCTGCCCGTTGTTACAGAGAATTGTGGACGGAGATTACTGAGGGTGTTTTAGAATAACATGTAGAGCCTTATATATTACTGCCCCATTATTGCCTTTATATTTAAAGAAAAGAAAGTCTGGCAGTTCCATCAGTAAGGTCTGATACAAGCTGAATATCAGGTAATTAAAAACAGGTAAAAAGCAGCCTTAGCTATATCTCAGCCATACCTCAGCCGTATCTCAGCCGTACCTGAATTTTACAGGAAGTAAACAAACTAATTATTTAATATTATCAAGATCGATACCTTATGAAAAAAGAAACTGCAAGTTGGTTTAGCCCAGCCCTTCAAAAAGATATGCCGATCGTTGCCTACGGCGATTATGGTTTTGCCCTGCTATTGGTTCCAACAGCAGCAGCAGATTATTTGGAGTATGAACGTTTTCAACTAATGGAAACACTGGCGCCATATATTAACAGTGGCAAACTGCGTATTTTTTCCGTGAACAGCATCAATAATGAAAGTTGGCTTAACAAAGAAATGGAAGGAGCGCATAAAGCCATTCGGCAAAACCAGTTCAACAACTATATATTTAATGAAGTAATTCCATTTATAAAAACAAACACATCGCAGGAAACGCCCATTATTGTTGCAGGTGCGTCGTTCGGTGGGTTACACAGTTTAAATTTATTTTTAAAGCGCCCTGATTTGATTGATGGTGTTATTGCCATGAGCGGCGTATACGATCTTACAGAATATACAGATGGCTATTGGGATGAGCAGGTGTATTTAAATTCTCCGGTGCATTATATTCCAAACCTTACAGATGAATGGTATTTAAACAATATCCGCAAAAGCAAACACATACATATTCTTACTGGCAGCGGTGCTTACGAAGATCCCACAGGCACTTCAAAAATTTCAGAAATTCTTTATGCAAAAGGCATTGACCACGATGCGTCTATTTGGGGAGCAGAGTGGACACACGACTGGCCTACTTGGAGAGCAATGTTGCCTTTGTTGTTGGAGACGAAGTTTTAAATTAATTACAAATTTTCAATTACGAATTACGGGTTGCATCTCTGATATAAAACATTATAATGACAACAAAGACAATACATACGTATTAAATTAAATGTGTTGAAAACTGATAACTTAATCCAGGATAAAAGTTTTGCATTTGCCATCCGGATCGTAAATGCATACAAATATTTAAGAGGTGAAAAGCAAGAATTTGTATTATCTAAACAATTACTTAGGTGTGGGACTTCGATAGGTGCGAATGTATAGGAATCGATTGGCGCTCAATCTCCGGCAGATTTTTTACACAAACTGTCTATCTCATATAAAGAAGCCAGAGAAACTTTATATTGGTTAAAGTTATTGCAAGCCACAAATTATTTAACTAAAGAACTCGCCCAAAGTTTGCAAGGTGACTGTACAGAAATCTGTAAAATAATAGGGAAAATTCAAACCAGTCTTAAAGCCAAGAATTCGTAATTGGCAGTTTTACACCCATTAATTAATAATTAATAACTCCTAAATTCGGCACCCCGTAATTTGTAATTCGTAATTTTAAGGTTTACAATCACTAATTAATTATTCCCTTGTCAGAAAAAAAACTTTTTTTATTAGATGCCATGGCCCTGGTTTTCCGTGCATATTACTCACTTGTGCGCAGCCCACGCATTACAAGCAAAGGCCGTAATACAAACGCACAATTTGGTTTTACCAATACCCTTGCAGAACTCATCAACAACCAAAAACCTACCCAT
>JANOTH010000381.1:0-4663 GCA_031416275.1 Ferruginibacter sp.
ATTTAGGTTTTGTAAATCTTTTATATTTACATCTTCCTGAAAAGTTACGTTAACAAACTGCTGACCTGCTTTTGAAAGCTGAAGGTTTTGTAGCGTGTCATCTGCAACAATATTTCCTTTGTTGATGATAATTACCCTATCGCAAATAGCTTCTACTTCCTGCAAAATATGCGATGAAAAAAGCACCGTTTTATCTTTTGCCAATGCCTTAATCACATTTCTTATTTCTATGATCTGGTTTGGGTCAAGCCCTGAAGTTGGTTCATCTAATATCAATACTTCGGGCTCATGAATAAGTGCAGCAGCAAGCCCTACACGCTGCTTGTAACCTTTACTGAGTTGCCCTATTTTCTTATTTGCTTCTAATGTGAGCCCCACAGTTTTTATTATTTCTTCTGTTCGCTCCTTACTATTTTTTAGTTGGTGTATACCTGCGGTAAAGAGTAAATATTCTCTCACATACATTTCAAAATACAACGGGTTTGCCTCAGGCAGATAACCGATTTTCTTTTTGCTTTCAATATTGTTTTTTGTAACATCAATGCCACAAACTTGTATGTTGCCGGCATCTGCATCCAAATAGCCGGTTATCATTTTCATGGTGGTAGATTTTCCTGCACCGTTTGGCCCAAGAAAACCAACAATCTCTCCTTTGTTTACTGTAAAAGAAATATCATTTACTGCTTTTTGAGTTCCGTAATTTTTAGAAAGATTGGTTATGCTGATAGACATAATGTTACAATTTTTTTAATTCATTTTCTAACTGGGCAATTGTTGGCAGTTCTGATTTTATATTTTTAGGAATAGATTTTATAAAATCGTATTGGGCAATACCAATTGGTTTGGTTAATCCTCTTACCGCATACTCCGCAGTTACGTTATCTTTTTCTTTACATAAGATAATACCTATAGTAGCATTATCCATTTTTTTATTTGCCACTATTTCATCAATGGCAGATAAATAAAAACTTACTTTACCTGCATATTCGGGTTTAAATTCTCCCGTTTTAAGTTCTATCACTACATAGCATCGTAAATGTAAATGGTAAAAAAGCAGATCAATGTAATAGTCTTTTTTGCTTACTTCTAAATGGTACTGTTTACCGACAAATGCAAAACCTTTACCTAATTCTAATAAAAATTTTGTGATGTGATTAATAAGCTGGTCTTCAAGATTTTTCTCAGTTACAATTTTTTCAATAGACAAAAAATCGAAAATGTAAGGATCTTTTAATACTTGCAATGCAACGTTGTATTGCTTTACAGGCAAGGCTTTTGAAAAATTTGTAATTGCTTTCCCTTGGCGTTGGAACAGATTAACAGCTATCTGATTAAGCAATATATTTCTACTCCAATTATTTTCAATTGTTTGTGTTATATAAAACAAAGCCTCTTGCAAGGAATTTGCTTTTTCAATGATAACGATGTTGTGACTCCAGGGAATTTTTATAATTAATTTTAAACATTTTAATGGCGCAATTTTCAAAAGTCCAACCGCTGGTTGGACTTTTGATGACCTACTCTTTATTTTCCTTAATTGTCCAACCGGCGGTTGGACTTTTGGAGTAGTATAAAATAAAAATAATTTTTTGCAGTTAAAAAGATTTGTACGTGAAAAGCCTTTTATTTCAGGAAATGCTTTTTGCAAGTCTAGAGATAACTGTTCAATTACTGCATCGCCCCATGAATGCTGCTTTTGCTTCTGCACAATCATTTGCCCTAATTGCCAATACATGGAAAGCAGATGTTCGTTTACTGAAAGTGCAGCTTTGCCTTTGGAGGCAGTAATTATATCTTTTACCTCTTTTAGCCAATACTTATAAGGGGGTAATATTTTCATTTTTTTAAAAAATGGTTGATATTAATTTTCTTGTCAACCTTCTTCCTTTTTAGTTTTATTAAACCTATAAGGTTTTAAAAACGTTATAGGTTTGTAGAGCATTGATAATAATGGACATTAGTTCTAATATGTTTTACACTGTTATAGGTTTGTGTCGCAATAAAACAATTACAGCCTAATTTTCATTGACCTCGTTTGCCTTTTTGATTGCAGTAAGTGTAAGAAAAAGAAAAGCACTAAAACTTAGCCCTGCAAGCAATACAGACAATATGGGTTTTTTAAAAACTGTATTTATAAAAATTAGAAAACTTACAAGTGTTGCCAAAAATAAAAAAGCGTATTTACGATATTTCATTTTCATGTTTTATAAAAATTGAAATTATAAAACCTATTAGGTTTTGAAAATCTTATAGGTTTTTATAACAATTACTCACCTTCTTTCTTTGATCCTTGCGGTCCTCGGTTTGGCTGAGGGCGGTTGCCCTGTGGCCTTGGTGGTCTGTTTGTATTTTGATTCCTATTTTGCGGAGGCCTTCCCTCTCTGTTTTGTGGTGGTCTATTGTCCTGCTGTTGTTGCGGCGGACGAGCTTCCCTGTTTTGTTGTGGACCTCTAGGGTTGTTGGCTCTTTGTTGTGGCCGCTGCCCTTCATTATTTCCTTGTGGCGGACGGTTGCGTTGCTGCTGGTTTTGTTGTGGCGGCCTTTGTTCGTTTTGCTGTTGGCTGCGCTCTTTATCTCTACGCTTTCGGGTAGTTTTTTCCAGGCTTTTTAAACTTATTTGCCCAACAATATCTGCATACTCAGGTTCAACTTCTTTAGGCTTGGCAGTTACAATTTCTGCGGCTTCTAATTCTTCAGGTTTAATACCGTCTCTGTTCTGAGCCTTTATTTTCTTAACTGTATCGAGCGCCAAAGGAATATGAGCAGCCGTGCCGGGTAGTGCATACCACATCAAATTTTTGAAAATATCTTTCTTAACAAGAAATGCTCGTCCTTTTGCTGTCTCAAGTGTATCTGCATCTGTTGGGAAAAACTGGAGCGCATCCATATACGTATCTAGCTCATAATTTAAGCAACATTTCAAACGACCACATTGTCCACTAAGTTTGGTTTGGTTAATGCTAAGATTTTGATAACGGGCTGCGTTTGTATTTACACTCTTAAAATCTGTAAGCCATGTTGCGCAACAAAGTTCTCTGCCGCAACTGCCTATGCCGCCAACTTTTCCGGCTTCCTGCCTTGCACCTATCTGGCGCATTTCTACTTTTACTTTAAACTCACCAGCATATAATTTTATCAGTTCTCTAAAATCAACTCTGTCATCTGCAATGTAAAAGAAGGTTGCTTTTCTGCCGTCTGCCTGTACTTCTACCTCTGCCATTTTAAGTTCTAAGTTGAGCTGGCGAGCCATTGCACGACTGCGTATGAGAACCTGCGCTTCTCTTGCTTTGCTCTCCTGCATTTTTGCAAGATCGCTTTCTGTTGCACGACGAAGAATCTTCTTTATATCAGGACTTTTTTCGTCGATGTTATTTTTCTTAAGTTGAAGACGTACCAGTTCACCGGTAAGATTAACCATACCAACATCAAAACCATTTACACCTTCGAGTGCAATCATTTCGCCTTTTTCAAAATAATGAAGGGTGGTATTTTTAAAATAATCTTTGCGGCTGCCATTGTTAAAACTTACTTCAACAATTCTGCAACTGCTCTCGGGGTCTGCAAACGGTAAGTTTGCCAACCAATCGTGTACATTCATTCTGTTACATGCACCACTGCTGCAACTACCTTTACTTTGGCAACCACCGGGTGTTCCTGTTCCGCAACTTCCACAAGCCATTTTATATATTTTACAATGCGTTAGTTAATGTTTTTACTCACAGATTTTTCTGTGGACTTGATTTTTTTGCTCACGGATTTATAAGATTTGCACAGATTTACTTTGTGAACCTTATGCCTTCCTTTGCGCCTTTGTGGTTCAAAAAAATCATGCTCACAGATTGAATTGATTTACTCAGATTTTTTCCGTGAACCTTCTTCTTCTTTGCGCCTTCATGGTTCAAAGAAGAAAAAACTATTGTATCAAAATTAATGATTTGTTGCTAATAATATGGTATAACCTAATTGTGAGGGCGTGGAAGAGTATTTTTGCATTTGCGTTGCGTTCAATATAATAGGCTGCCTTGTCTAGTTCTTCGGCAATTGCGTCCTGTTGGGAAACATCGCAGATTTTATTAATACGGTTAGCAAAATCTACGTAGGCATTTGCAGTATTTTCATTTAAACCATCTGCTGAAACCCTTAATCGTATTGCCTGCTCGAGCAAATGGGTAAAATATTTAAGAAACTGCTTTTGTTTTTCACGCCCAAGCTTTGCTACTTCTTCTATCCATTTTACCTGTGCTACAGGTCCACTTTTTAAAATTGCGTTGAGCCAGCTCCTTAGTAATACTTCCCAATCATCGTCGGCATGTTGCAATTGCTGCAGTGCTTCGTGGTAATTGCCCTCGGCAGTTGCTGCTATTTGAAGTGCTTTTTGCGAATCAATATTTCCCCTTTCCTCCAATGCAGTTTGAATATCAAGCGGATACAAAACAGGGATTTTTATGAGCTGGGTACGTGATAAAATAGTGGGCAATACATTTGCATCGTTTTCTGCAACAAGCATAAACAGCGTATCTGGCGGCGGCTCTTCAATGAGCTTTAATAGTTTGTTGCCGTTTTTGCCAAGAAATTCAGGCATCCAAATGATGAGAATTTTATAAGCACTCTCAAAACTTTTGAGGCTCATTTTATGAATAATGTCTCCACATTCTTCAGAAGT
>JANOTH010000382.1:0-6098 GCA_031416275.1 Ferruginibacter sp.
AGACCACCAAACCAAATTTGCTTAACAAGGGATTGACTGAATTTGGCAGACAGGTAGTGCAACGTATGAACGAATTGGGGATGATGATAGATGTAAGCCACTCCGGCGATCAAACATTTTGGGATGTAATTAAACTAAGCAGCAAACCCATTATTGCTTCACATAGTTCGGTGTACAGTCTTGTTCCGCATCGCCGTAATTTGAAAGACGATCAGATAAAAGCAATTGCAAAAAACGGCGGTGTCATTCAAATAAATTTTCATCCTGGTTTTATTGACAGCAGCTTTGGTATGAAAGAAGAGGCTTTTTTAAAAAGGCACAAAGCAGAAAGTGATTCTCTTTTAAAAAGCGGTATGGATGAATGGTACATGATGACTTTGCTGTATAAAAAATATATAGCAGAAGCAGAGCCAATGCGGCCGCCATTATCTATGTTGATAGATCATATTGATTACATCGTAAAATTAGTGGGCGCTGATTATGTTGGCCTCGGCTCGGACTTTGATGGCATCAACCTTACACCACTGCAGTTAGATGATGTTACAGGCTATCCCTTCATTACAAAAGCATTGGTAGAAAAAGGATACAGCAAAAAAGATATCAATAAAGTTTTAGGCGGCAATATTTTAAGGGTTTTAAAAGCCAACGAAGCAAAATAAAAATCTGAAACTAACCATCATATCAAGTGAAAAAACGGATGAAGGGTTAAATTGGGTGGTAGGTGTTTTAGGGCTTGGGCTTTCTATTGTAAATGGTAGAATTAGCTCGGGGATATTTGTATTACCAGCCATTGCACTGCCATGGGTACTTTTAGTTAATTCTGTTATGTAGCTTGCAGTATTATGCTGGCTCATTTGAGTCCGTAAAAGGAAAAGTCGGTTTTAATTAATAACGGTTAGTATTAAAATTATAATTATGAAAAAAACATTCCTATTTCTGTTTGGTATTTTATTTACAACATTACTGCATGCCCAAGAAAGTGCAACCGGTACATTTTCGTTTAACCATTTAGCCTTATCTGTAAAAGACGTAAATCGTTCCGTCGATTTTTATAAAACAGTTTTTCAGTTAAAAGAAATTACGAACCGCTCTGCTATCGACGGCATTAGATGGATATCGTTGGGTGAAGGAAAAGAATTGCATTTGATATCGGTTTTAAAAGAACCGGTAGTTATAAATAAAGCTGTTCACCTGGCTTTAGCAACAAAAAATATAGACGTATTCATAAACCGGTTAACAGCAATAAAGATTGAATTTTCCGATTTTCAGGGTAAGCCCAATACCATTAATGAAAGAGCTGATGGTGTAAAACAAATTTACCTGCAAGACCCCGATGGTTATTGGATAGAAGTTAATAACATCGATGCGGCGAAATAGGTTTTAGCAAACCAAATTAAAAAGACTTTTGCAACAAAACGGAGATAAAGGCCATGCAATTATTGGAACAACAGAAGTAAAATACAAGTAATAAAAAACCTTAATAATGAAAAAAATAAATATTCTGCTTTTATTGGCTATTGTAGCCCTAACATATTCGTGCAACGAAACAACAAATACAACTCCAGACACATTAACAGATACTGCCAACGAGCAAAAAAGCATCATCACTATGCTCGATTCTTTTAACAGTGCTGCTGCAAAGGCAGACTATAAAACCTATTTTAATTTTTATACCGAAGATGCCATTTTTGCGGGCACCGATGCTACAGAACGTTGGGATAAAAAAGCATTTATGGTTTGGGCAAAACCAATTTTTGACAAAGGAAGCGCATGGAACTTTACTGCTTTAGAACGCCATATTTATTTTGATAAAAGCGGAACACTCGCATGGTTTGATGAACTGCTAAACACGCAGATGAAAATTTGCAGAGGCTCAGGCGTTTTGGTAAAACAAGGCAATGAGTGGAAAGTGCAACAATATATTTTATCGACCACTGTACCCAATGAAATATTGGATAGTGTGATAAAAATTAAATCCACAATTGAAGACTCTATTATTAATAATTTAATTAGGTAGATAGAAAGAATAAATTATAGCTGCACTGTAACGTAAAACATAGTTTGCTACATTAGTTGCATGTTACTATTATTAAATTATCACCGTAAATTACTCTAAAAAATGATGCGTATATTTTACCTTACAACCCTAGCCTTTACATTACTTTCTTTTAATACAAACGCACAAACAAATGTTAACCAGCAACGAATGGAAAAGCGAATTACTGAACTCTCGCAGTTTGGTAAAGATGATAACGGCAGAGGCTATCGTGTAGCTTATACCCAAGGCGATATAGAAGGCAGAGCTTATTTTATGGGGCTAATGCGCAATGCGGGGCTTGATGTTAGTGTTGACGTTGCAGGAAATATTATCGGAAAAAGAACAGGAACCAATCCTTCACTAAAGCCTATTGCTTTCGGCTCGCACATAGATATGGTACCCGATGGTGGCAATTATGACGGCTGTTTAGGATCGATTGGCGCATTGGAATTAATAGAGGTTCTAAATGAAAATAAGATCATTACAAAGCATCCTTTAGAGTTGATTATTTTTTCTAACGAGGAAGGTGGTACCGATGGCTCGGCGGCTATGGCAGGGAATTTTAGCCCTGATGCATTAAAACTTAAAACGCAAAGTGGTTTAACGATCGCTGAAGGTATAAAGGCAATTGGCGGAAACCCAGATAATATAAAAGGCGCTGCACGCAAAAAGGGAAACCTAGCTGCATTTGTAGAATTACACATTGAGCAAGGTGGTTTGCTCGAAAAAGCAAAATTGCAAATTGGTATTGTAGAAGGTATTGTGGGCATTCAACACTGGGAAGTTATGGTAGAGGGTTTTGCAAACCATGCAGGCACCACACCAATGAATATGCGGAATGATGCTTTGCTTGCGGCAGCAAAATTTATTGTTGCCGTTAACGAAGAAACTACAAAATTACAGGGAAGGCAGGTAGGTACAGTTGGTAAAATAGAAGCCATGCCTGGTGCGTTTAATGTAATACCTGGTAAGGTAAATTTGGGTTTGGAAATTAGAGACCTTAACTATGATAAAATCAGGCAATTGTTCAAAGCTATTGAGCAAAGGGCAAAAGATATTGAAGCTGCTTCCGGCACCAAGTTTACATTTAGCTATCAAAACAATGCATCTAAACCTGCGCTAACAGATAAATCAATTCAAGATAAAATAGTTGCCAATGCAAAGTCACTTGGCTTAAGTTACCAGTACATGCAAAGTGGCGCAGGACATGATTCGCAGGAGATATCAAGTATTGCTCCGGTAGGGATGATCTTCGTTCCTAGTGTAGCAGGCATCAGCCATTCGCCCAAAGAATTTACCAAAGGAACTGATATGGCTAATGGAGCCAATGTTCTATTGAAAACAATTTTAGCTATCGATAATGAATAAGTGGGTAGAGGAGCATCATTAATAAGTCAATTACAAATTATTAGTTTGATGAAAAATGGGTTCACTCCTTTAATGTTTAAAATTCCTACGTGTTAATAGTAAATTTTGTTCAACAGGTTATTGTTAGCATTGTTTTGAATTTATTAAAAATGCCTTTTTATAGTATTAATTGCATCACTAATTAAATCGAAATGCAGGCATTTAAAACAGCGTACATTATTTGTAGATCAGTTTTTTTACATTTTAAGTTCAATACTTCAAATGAAATTTATAAAAATGAAAAAGTATTTTTTACTGCTTTGTTTTTCGCTTTTCATTACCACAATTAGGGCACAAAATAGCCAACCTGCGGCTACCAAAACTTACGCATTAGTGGTAGGTATTTCGGGTTATCAAGATGCATCGATACCGAAATTAAATTATGCAGATAAAGATGCCAATCTTTTTGCTCAATGGCTACAAAGTAAGGCTGGTGGGAGTGTACCGGGTTACAATATAAAATTACTAACGAACCAAGATGCAAGTATTGCTGCAGTATACGCAGCACTTAACTGGCTACAGGATATGGCCGGGAGAAATGATATTGTGTACATATATTTTTCGGGTCATGGTGATATGGAAATTGATTCTGCTAGTATCAGTAAAGGCTATTTGCTCGCTTATAATTCACCGCCAAACAACTATTCCAACAACGCAGTCAGCATCAATGACCTTAACAATACTGCTAATATTTTGACCATTAATAATGCTGCAAATGTAATTTTAATAACCGACGCCTGCCACTCAGGAAAACTTGCCGGCGATGTTTTTAAAGGAAAACAATTGACTGCAAGAAATTTGCGTGCAGTGCAAAATACGCAGGTACGAATGACCTCCTGCGCTGATGATGAATTATCAGCGGAAGGACCTGCCTGGGGTGACGGGCGTGGTATTTTTTCTTACTACCTGCTTTTGGGTCTGAATGGTATGGCAGATACTGCAAACAACAAAACAATTACGGTAGGTAATCTTGACAAATACATTCAAACAGCATTTAAAGATGATGCGGTACTTAAGAAAGATAATTTTAAACAACATCCTATTATTGAAGGCAATCCATTTTTTCCAATCACCCAGATAGATGCTGCAACTTTTGCAACTAATCATTCCAAATTAAAAAAAAGTAATTCCGATTTTTCCATACAGCCTGCAGGATTGCAATCGCTGAAATCGATGGGCATACAACCCATTGACTTTTTCTTTGAAAGGGCAAAGGCTGATACTTTTGAAAAGGCGCTTGATTTTTCCCGTTACTCTAATTTGCCGGCAGATTCTGTTCCGCTTAACATAACACGTGATTTTTTAGCTTACCTGCAAAAAGCTTTAAAACAACAAATGGTAAGTCCTCAAAACGACATTGAACTGAATGACCTGGTTCAGTCGACAACATTAGAAAAACTAGATGAATTAAGTAAACAACTGCTGTCTTTAAAATATATGATAGCTCGTTTCAATGAAAAGTTTGTTCAAATGGTTCAAACCAAAGGGCAAGATATGATCAACGCTTATCTGAAGGGAGATGTTGCAGAAATCGAGCGGCGTCAATATTATTACTCGGGCACCCGTACCTATACAAATTTTTTAAAACAACTGCAGCTTGCACATAAACTAGTTAACCCCAATAACTATTTGGCACGCATACTTGCTATACAGTACAGCTACCTGGCAGGGCTCAATTGCAGGATGGCTATGGAAACTACACTTGCAACAGATAGTTTATTACAAGCCGCATTTATTCACCAAACTCAAGCGTTAATACTAGATCCATACGCACCATACATACACAATGAAATAGGCAATTTATATAACCAGGCAAATAGATTTGATTCTGCTGATTACCACTTCAACATGGCGAGTGTGCTGGCGCCAACATGGGCTATCCCCTGGAGCAATAAAATAAAATTGAATTTGGCAGCAAATAAATTCCTAGCGGCAAAGGAAGCCATTAATAAAGCAATTTCATTGCAACCTAATCTGGCTTATGTAAGGTTAAATGCCGGCCTTGTCATGGAAAGAGAAGGTAATTTACTAGCAGCAGAAAGCTACTACCTGCAGGCAATTGCACAGAATGACATTCATTATCTGCCTTTTGAGCGGTTGGGGAAATTGTACATAAAAACAGGTGAAATTGGCAAGGCAGATTTCTACTTATACCAGGCAAATCGGCGTAAAGCGACGTTTACGATCAATGATAAAATGTTTACTACTGGGATAGGGCTTTTACCAAGACTATCCCCTCAACCAATTGAAGATTTTTGCCCGTATTTAATGCCCGAAACTCCATCTTTAAAGGCATTCGCAGATCTTTATGAAGCCTTGCTTTTATTAAAGAACATAAATGCAATTGTAGATACCAACATTGTTATAATGCATCTCAAAAATGCTTTGCAGGCAAATACGAACCTGCCGCTTGCTCGTCATTATCTTGGTAAAATTTATTTTCACAAAGGTGATCTGCGGGCTGCAGAAAATGAGCTAAAATTAGCAGTGCAGCATTTTAAAGATAAAACATCTTTAAAAAAATACCTCTATGATTCACTGGCAGAAATGAAAGATGGTAATGAAATGAATTGCCTTGCAGAAAAAATTATTGATCAATCATACAATGAAACAGAAGATCATTATATGCTGGCCTTTATTAAGGAAAAGCAGC
>JANOTH010000383.1:0-2064 GCA_031416275.1 Ferruginibacter sp.
TACTGCAATGACTGATGTTACCGGCTTTGGCTTGCTTGGTCACCTCACAGAAATGGCAGAAGGAAGCGGCCTAAGTGCAGTGGTGAATTTTGACGCTGTTCCACTTATTAATTCTTCTATCAAAGAATACATTGCCAACGGCTGTGTGCCCGGCGGCACCAATAGAAACCGTGATAGTTATGGCCATAAAATTGCAGACCTTACAGAAGAACAATGGGCAATCTTAGCAGATCCTCAAACAAGTGGCGGGCTTTTAATTGCTGTAAATAAAAATGGGGTAGATGATTTGATAAAAATTTTAAATGAAAACAGCTTGGGTGCTTTTACAAACCCTATCGGGCAGTTGGTGAGGAAGGGAGAACAAGTCGTCGCTGTTATTTAAATATTTCCAATGCATTTTTCTACTGGAGAAATTTTAGGTTCCATTGGTGTAACGATTTTGTTGCTCGCTTTTTTAATGAACCTGTTGCAAAAATGGAAACAGGATAGCCTTCCATATATTTTATTAAACATAATAGGCGCAGGTTTGTCCTGCGCCTCAAGTATTGTTATAAGTTTTTTTCCTTTTATTATTTTAGAGGCAACCTGGATGCTTGTATCCATTTTTGCATTGATAAAATATTTTAAGCGGCGGGCTTAAGCCCATCAATCTGCTTAGCAAGTTTTGTATCCTTAGCTGTTACTACATCCCCTGCATCGTGTGTGCTTAACCATATTTCTACTTTGTTATAAGTATTTTTAAAAGTAGGGTGGTGATCTGCTTTTTCTGCCAGCAAAGCCACGCCAGTCATAAATGAAAACGCTTCTACAAAAGTTTTGAATTCAAATTTTTGATAGAGTTTACCGGATTTTTCTTTCCACATAAATTAGATTTTAAAGAATTAAAAATTGCTTGTTTTTTATTTTTTCATTCGTCATTTCTGTTACCAATTGCACAGCAGGTAATAACCTTAATGATTGTATTAATACACTCGCTTCTTCTTTTTCCATTTCTTCCCCTTTTGCCAACCACAAAAAATCGAGGTGTTTAAACTCTGGTAATAAATATTCACCATCATCTTCATTGTTGTACAAATAATGCACCATTGTGGTGCCTGGAACTATATATTCGTAAATAGAAAAAAAATATTTTCGTTCCTTTTTTATTACTTGTATTTCTAAACTGTGGTTCATTACAAAATGATAACCCAACGCCTGGTTTATATGCCAACTAAACTGATAGTCTTTTACCGGCGCAACAATGCCAAGCAAACAAGTGTTTTCAAAGAATTCTTCAATTAGTGTTTCGGTATCTATTTTAAGTTTCATGATTTGTTTTTATCACCGCAGAGAAATGAGTTAAGAGAGTCTGCCCAGCGTTATTATTCTCTGCGAAATCTCCTTTTGCTCTCGTTCTCCGCGGTGAATTTTATTTTAAAAGGTCACCATAAATTCCAACAACTCTTTGCCCCTCATCAATTTTACTTTTGTACTTTCTCCTTTATTAAATTTATTAAGTGCATCCATATAACTCTGCACATCGCTAAACTTATACTCTCCAAGTTGCATAAGCACATCTCCGGTTTTTATACCAGCCTTTACTGCGGGGCGGTTTTCTGTAACACCATCTACCATCACACCATTACCTGAAAATGTATAATCAGGCATAATACCCATGCTAACTTTAAAACTGCTTTTGCCCATAGATACTTCTCTGGTTTTTGTAAAAGCAAGTTTGTCCATTTTGTTAGTCTGTGCAATAATATTTTCAATGAAGTTTATAATTTTTACTTCGCCTTCATAATTCATTTTATCTGCGTCATCCGTAGGTTTATGGTAATCTTTGTGACTACCAGTAAAGAAAAAAAGCACCGGAATATCTTTTTTGTAAAAAGAAGTATGGTCGCTCGGTCCACTACCGCTGCTATCTGCATTTATTTTAATATAAGCATCATTTGTGTTGATGATTTTTCCCCATGTTGGTGATGTGCCATAGCCCGCAATCGTCAGTCCGTGAGTGCTTTCATTCAACCTTCCAACCATATCCATATTTATCATATAGTTTACCGTTTTCAAATCGAGGCC
>JANOTH010000384.1:0-6488 GCA_031416275.1 Ferruginibacter sp.
TACAGCAGGACTAAGACGAATCTTGTTTCAAGTAAAAGACAATACAGAAGAAATTGTACATTTCACTGCTTTACTTGATGGGAAATGGTTGCGTTTTAGCAATGACAAAGGCATAAACTTTATTTATAATTTTGATGAAAATTGCACACCTGGTGAGCATGAATTAAAAATAAGTGCAACAGATCAAGTTGGCAACACAACCGAAAGAACGTACAAATTTGTGAGATAGGTAAAATAATAAACCACAATTTTACTTCGTGTATTTTGTGAAAAATCCTTTGTGATATTTGTGTTCAATAAATTAATATGAAAAAAGAAACCAACACACCACCCTTCGGCGATTTAAAAATTGGTAAAGCAGCACCTGCATTTTACGGTATTGACCAAAATGCAAACACCATCGCTTTGAAAGATTTTATAGGCAAAAAAACCATCGTTTATTTTTATCCAAAAGATGATACGCCCGGTTGTACAGCACAAGCTTGTAACCTTAGAGATAATTACAGCAATCTTTTACAGGATGGTTTTGAAATAATTGGTATTAGTCCTGACCCGGTAAAAAAGCACAAAAAATTTGAAGAAAAATACGAGTTGCCTTTTGCTTTAATTGCAGATGAAGACCATAGCATTGCAGAAAAATACGGCGTTTGGGGTACCAAACAATTTATGGGTAAAACATATGATGGTATTCATCGCACGACCTTTTTAATTGATGAAAAAGGTAAGATAAAAAATATCATTACAAAGCCGGATACCAAAAACCACGCTGATGAAATTTTAGCCGCGTGGAATGAGTAAAGATGTTTTCTATATTAAAGAAGATTCGTGGATTGCAAAACTTGCGGCAAAAAAAATGTGCGTTAATTCAGTAGCAATGGTACTTGGCAAAACCATTCATTTATATGGTAGCACAAAGGAAAATTTTTTAGCAGATGAGCGTTGGGTAAAACATGAGCTGTGTCATGTAAAACAATTTGAAACACATGGCTTTTTACCTTTTCTTGTAAAATATTTATGGGAAAGTTTATCTGTAGGTTACTATAACAATAAATTTGAGGTAGAGGCGAGGGATGCGGAAAATCGATATTAAAAAATTTCAGAAAGAGGGAAATTCAATTGTGGGAATAGAGTACTTTTTATATTATCATCCTCTATAAAAGGTTTTAGCCCTATATATCTATCGCCACTTAATACATACATTAACACAGTTTTTTCGGTAGGGTCCACAATCCAATATTCCTTTACTCCGTTTTCAAGGTACAAATCGAATTTAATGCCCATTTCTTTTTTTGAATTACCGGGGCTTAATATCTCCACAATCAAATCAGGTGCACCGATACAACCTTTATCATCCAATTTTTCAGCGTCACAAACAATACAAAGATCAGGCTGAACAACAGTTGTTACTTTTTCATCATTTGCTTTGGTTTTAACGAGCCTAACATCAAATGGGGCAGCATATAAATTACATCCACCCTTTTTTAAAACCTTTGCTAAATTCAAGAATAAGTTACCTGAAATATCTTGGTGATATCTATTAGGTGCAGGGCTCATTTTAAAAATCTTACCCCTAAACAATTCTAACCTTTCATCAAATTTCCATTTCAAATAGTCGGCATAGGTATAAGTACCATCTAAATCTAAATCTTTAAAATTGGTAACTAATTCCATCGCTTTCGTTTTTGTAAAAGTACAAACTAGTTTATTACTTCTCCTTTAAATATTGGCTACAAACACATGCTTTCTTAAATCTGAGTCAAGTAAGGCTTTCAACTCACCAACGTTTATCTCGCCAATTTTATAGCAATAATTTGTTGTTACAACATGTTGCTCAATATTAGTAAGAACTATTTTGTCAATTATTGCGCTGTCGCTACTACTTACAAAAACTCTAATAACAGCATCGTTTGTAAATATCAGTTTATCATCTTGCTGCATTTTTTTATTATCGTAAGCATATCCATAAGAAAGTGCTGAAATATCTGATAGTACAGCTGCTCCCGTTGGATGGCTGCCTGCACCACGACCCATAAAAAACTGTTCCCCTGAAATTAGACCTTCTACCAAAACACCATTAAACTCGTTATCAACTTTTGACAGATGATTTTCCGTAGTCACAAATTTTGGAAGAATGTATGCAGCTATTTTATCAGCATCTAATTTTTTAATTGTTGGCACAAGTTTAATGCTAAAACCATTTTGCTTTGCATATGAAATGTCATTTGGTTGTAAAGTTGTTATACCAAACCTTAAAAGATCTTCGTGTTTTAGTATAACACCAAATGCATGCAAGGCAACAATAATGGTTTTATACATTGCATCAAAACCCTCTACATCATTTGTTGGATCAGTTTCTGCAAAACCTTTTTCTTGGGCATTTTTTAGCGCTTCGCTGTAAGAAATACCTTCATTTATTGTTTTTGAAAGAATGTAGTTTGTTGTTCCATTAAAAATGCCTGAAACGCTTTCTAATTCCTCGTTATCAAAATATTCTTCCAAGGTTCTAATAATTGGAATGCTTCCGCAGGCGCTAGCTTCATACAACAAGGAAACATTGTATTCATTTTTTAGAGAGATCAATTCCTCCATGTGTAAACCGAGCATTTTTTTATTGGCAGTTACAATATGTTTACCTTTTTTAATAGCAGCACTTACAATACTAAATGCCTCATCTGCATCGTCTATTAATTCAACTACCACATTAATATCGTTATCCTCTAAAATATCATTTTTATCAAACGAAAAGTATTTTGTATCTAGAGACCGCTTCTTATTTTTATTTTTTACAACAATTTTTTTAATGGTAGTTGTAAAGCCGGTACTGTTTGCTATGGCGAAATACAGGCCTTGCCCTACACATCCAAAACCAAAAATCCCAATATTTAATTGTCGCATCAGTTGCTCTTAATAAAGTTTAAAATCAAATCATTTATTTTTTCACCTTCCGTTAAAAACCCATCATGCCCGTAAGGTGATTCAATCAATTCTATCTTGGCATTTGTTATATTTTCAAACAAAAACATTTGCTCTTGTACCGGAAATAAAACATCTGTTGTTATACCAATTATCAATGTTTTAGCTGTAATTCTCTTCAAGGCGTTTTGTACCGTATCTCTGTTACGCCCTACGTTGTGGGCATCCATCGATTTGCTTAAAAAGTAATAACTGAAAGCATTAAAACGTGTTGCAAGTTTTTCACCCTGGTAACGCTGGTAACTTTCACTTTTGTAATCTTCCAGTTTAGCTGTATCAGTGTCTGTCTGGCTACTTAAATAAGTTTCATAATGCCGGTAAGAAATCAATGCAATGCTTCTTGCAACCTTCATGCCCTCTAAACCTGAAGTTGCTTCTTTGTTTTTCCATGTAGCATCGTTTTCAATAGCCAACCTTTGCGAAGCATTAAATGCAACTCCCCATGGCGAATGCTGAGCATTTGTTGCAAGCGGAACAATAACATCAAAAAGCTGCGGCTCAATAATTGCCCACTCCAACAATTGTTGCCCTCCCATGCTTCCACCCATTCCAATGGCAATTTTTTTAATGCCTAAATTATCTTTTAATAATTTATATGCATTTGCCATATCCCTCGTTGTGAAAAAAGGGAAGGTTTCATAAAACGATTCCACAGCAGGATCGTTACTTAGGGGTCCAATACTGCCATAACAACTACCGGGCATGTTTACACAAATAACAAAATATTTTTGCGGATCAATAACCTTGTTCTCACCTACTAATTTAGGCCACCACTCAGTTACAATGCTGTTTGCAGTAAGTGCGTGAAATACCCAAACCACATTGTTTTTCTCTGCATTTAATGCGCCCATTGTCGTGTAAGCAAGGTGGAAACTTTGTAAGGTTACACCGCTCTCCAATTCAAACAATTGGTCGTAATTAAAAACATGATCTGCTGTTTGCATAAAAAATATTAGGCAGCTGTAGTTAAAACTGTATAATTAATCTCTGTATAACTGCTAATGTTATCGCTTATTGGGCAACGTGCTTTTGCATTATTTATTATTTCATTAATTAACTCTGGGCTGGCATCCGCCTTTAAATCAATAGCAATGTTTATATGCTGAAACCCTGCACGGTTAGTGCCCGGCATGCCAACAAACTTTGCCGGATCAAGTTCGCCATTAATATCTATTTTCAAGTCGTTAATGGTAACATTATTTTCTTTTGCTTCTAAATGCAAAACAATATTTAAGCAACCTGCAAGGCTACCTAATAAATATTCCACAGGGTTAGGTGCAGTATTGGTACCACCTAAAGCACCGGGTTCATCAATAGTAAATGAAAAGTTTCTGGCTTTTGCTTCAAACTTTGTGGGGTTTGCGCTTTGCCCCGAAATAGCAAATTTTACATTTGGCATTTTGTATGTTTTTAAAATTATTATTGTATTATTTTTTTAAAATTTATTTACTTGCTTCAAGCGCTTGTGCTATATCTGCAATAATATCATCGATGTGCTCAATGCCTGTTGATATACGAACCATACCTGGTGTAACACCACTGCGCTTTTGTTCTTCTTCGCTCAGTTGCTCGTGCGTAGTAGATGCAGGATGTATTGCAAGTGTTTTTGAATCGCCCACATTGGCTACATGGCTAACCAATTGCAGTGCATTTATAAATTTAGCTGCTGCTTCTTTGCCACCTTTTATTTCAATACTTAGCATACCACCTGCCCCGTTCTTTAAATATTTTTTTGCTAGCTCATAATATTTGTTGGATGGAAGTCCGGCATAATTTACTTTTTCTACCAGATCGTGAGCCTCTAGATATTCAGCTAGTTTTTGTCCATTGCTGTTAGCCCTTTCCATTCTTAACGAAAGTGTTTCTACACCCTGCAATAAAAGAAAAGAATTGAATGGGCTTTGGCTTGATCCAAAATCTCTTAGTCCCTCAACCCTTGCACGAATAATGAATGCAATATTTGGTAACCCCAAAGGATTGTTTACCCCAAAAACTTCTGCAAATTTTAAACCGTGGTAACCTTCACTAGGCTCACTGAACTGTGGGTATTTTCCATTTCCCCAATTATACGTTCCACCATCAACAATAACACCACCAATACTTGTACCATGCCCGCCAATCCATTTTGTGGTTGATTCAACAACAATATTTGCACCGTGCTCTAGTGGTTTAAACAGGTAACCACCTGCACCAAAAGTATTGTCTACAATTACCGGAATATCATGTTTTTTAGCAACTGCTGCTATGGCTTCAAAGTCAGGGATATTTAATTCAGGATTACCAATAGTTTCTAAATAAATGGCTTTGGTTTTTTCATCAATTAATTTTTCAAATGCCTCAGGTGAATCGCCATCTGCAAAGCGAGCTTCTACACCTAATCTTTTAAACTGAACTTTAAATTGGTTAAAAGTTCCACCATATAAAAAGGAGGTTGATACAAAATTATCGCCGATGCCAAGAATATTATTCAGCGCTATAAACTGAGCTGCCTGCCCAGAGCCTGTTGCTAAAGCAGCCACACCACCTTCTAATGCAGCAATTCTTTTTTCAAATACATCTGTGGTTGGGTTCATCAAACGGGTGTAAATATTTCCGAATTCCTTTAACCCAAACAAACTTGCAGCATGTGCCGTATCGTTAAATACATATGAGGTAGTCTGATAAATAGGAACTGCCCTTGATCTTGTAGCGGAATCCAAATCCTGGCCTGCGTGAAGTTGTAATGTTTCAAATTTGTAGTTGCTCATCGTTTTTGTTTTTAAATGTTTAAAATGTTTTGTTTCCAAAATAAAAAAAGCCCTGCTTTTAGAGCGGGCTTTTAAAATGTAAAGTATATTTTGAGTATTATATACAATGCAAAAGCCCTGTTGTGTTACTACACATACACATGCAATGCATCATAAAATTATTTGAGTTTATTTTTTTCATTATTTCTGATGTAAAAGTATATGGTCATTTTTTACCAGCCAAATGTTTTTTAATGTTTAGACTTTAATTTTTAATAATTCCTTATTTCAAAATTTTTAGCAATGCAAATATAGTCTATAAACTTAATAGACTATAAAATTACAGAAGTTTATCTCATTTAAGAAATAAAACCTGGCTACAGATTAATTGAGGGTAAAAAAAAGGGATCCGAATTAATCGAATCCCTTTTGTGTATTTTCAATAAATTAATTATGGATTACGAATATCCCACTGTACCTCAGCATCAGGCCTTGACATAGCTTCAAACACAACAAATGTGTTTCCACCGATAGCACCTTGTGGCTGTATTTGAGCAAGTCTGTTATAACGACGCATATCAAACCAACGGTGACCTTCAAAAAATAAAGAGTAACGACGTTGCTTTAAAATTTCATCTATCAAAGCTGCAGTTGTTACAGCTCCTGCATATACAGGTAAGCCATAAGCTGTTCTAATGGTATTAATTGCACTCACTGCATTAGCAAAATTTGTAACTCCACCCAATTGAACATTTGCTTCAGCATACATCAAAATTAATTCTTCATTTT
>JANOTH010000385.1:0-6554 GCA_031416275.1 Ferruginibacter sp.
TTGTTGTAGCAACAACTATTGGCTTTACCGCCTGCAACGAAAGCACCACCACCACAGCAGAAACAACTAAGACAAAGCAGATGGACTCTACCGCTAAACAATCGAAAGAGGCTAGAGAGAAACTGGAGGAGCAAACAAAAAAGGTAGAAGCATCTATAGAAAAAATGGACGAAGAATTTAAAACCAACAACTAAAATTTACATTATGCAAAAGAAAATAACATTGGGTAGCACTTTGGCTTTAGCAATTGTAGTAGTGCTGCTCACTTCAGCATCGTTACAACAAAAGGAAAAAAACAACAAAGGCAACTCGCAGAAGAATGAGTAAAAGCTAATAATGGCAACGCTCAAAAAGGCAATAGCGACAACAGGCAGGAAAATGGTCGTGGTAACAACAACCAAGACAGGAACGGAAAGCAAAAGGAGTATCCACAAAATAACGGTAACAATGGCAACAACGGCAACGGCAATAACAAACAAAAGGACGATAAGGATTACAAAGACAAGGATAACAACGGTCAAGGGAATGACAATAATAAAAACAACGATAAATTAAAATTTGACAAGGATGTGTTGTACGGATACAACTGGAATGACGATGATTTTAAAGATAGAAACCGCTACAGAAAGCAAAACAAAGTAACCGTGTGCCATAAAGTAAATCGCAATGGCGAGCCGGGTGTAGCTATCAACGTTTCTGAAAATGCAGTAAAGGCTCACATGAACCATGGCGATGTAATGGGGGAGTGTCCTGCGATAAGCAACTCAACCTTTAGCAATGGCTTTTTAAAAAACAGACAAGCCTACTATAATGATTTACAACAAACACAGGAGGAAGTATATTATAGCAGATCGGTACTTGACTATGCTATGCAAAGGCTAAGCAACGGTCGTTTGCAATTGCAGCAATTACAAAATAACAATGCACCTGCAAGTGAAATTGAACGCAAACAGCAGGCGGTTGTTGCACTAGAGCAAAACACAACTTTGTTACAATCCCTAATAGGCGTGGCTGTTGAGGTTGTAGCTAACAAACTTTTGTAAAAACTATAAAATTGGAGTCTTAAAGCAATGTGTCGGTTAAAAGCTGGCACGTTGCTTTTTTAATTTGGAGCAATGTCTCCCTACGGGGACGTAGTATTTAGTTTTTTAAAATTTTAATTATTTTACACAACGTTAGGTCGGCAGCCCTTACTGAGACGTAAGTTTAATAAACTTTAACCAACTAATTTTAAAACTGAATATGGAAAAGACAGATATAGAAGCCAAATTAAATGAACTAGGAATAACTATTCCATCTATGCCATTGCCTCTTGCAAATTATGTTCCTGCAAAAAGATCAGGAAATTTAGTTTTTACTGCCGGGCAAGTATGTAGTTTGGGTGATAAGATTATAAAAGGCAAGCTAGGCAGAGAAATAGACATTGAAACCGGGAAAACAGCAGTAAGAATTTGCGCAATTAATTGTTTAGCCGCAGTAAAACAGCTTGTAGGTACATTAAATGATGTTAAGGAAATTATTGCTGTACATGGCTTAATTAACAGCGTTCCGGAGTTTACCGGACAAGCAGAGGTTATGAATGGAGCTTCAGATTTTATGGTTGAGGTTTTTGGTGAACAAGGACGACATACCCGAACTGCTGTTGGTGTAGCAAGTTTGCCGTTTGATTTTTCTGCATCAGTTTATATAGTGGTCGAATTACACCAAGATGGAAGCACAAAATAGATGAAGTGCTTTAAGGATGCTGTAGCCTCACAAATGCCAAGGTATGGATGGGAAGCGAGAAATATAAAATCAATATCACTAAAACGCCACGGTTAAAACCAAGCGGCTGCGAAGATTTTAGCGAAGACCAATGCTTGCGGCACAGCAACTGCTATTGCTGCAAACTCGTCTCTGCGTAAGCTCTCCCTAAATCCCTTCTCTACGGTAAAAAAAAATCTCACAATTTTTTTAGTTAAAGAGATATTCATTTTTTTTCTCCCAATAACCCTTCACATAGTACCAACAAGAAAAACCTATGGCAGATGTAGGGATAGGTGTAAATGTAGATTGAAGCTCAGCATGGGTCTTAAATGCTTTAAACGCTGTTACTTTACTTTGAATAGTGATATGTGGCCATAATTTCTTTCGATCGTTTTTAATCAAATATCTCGATAAATCTTCCTGCATTTCTTTGTGTAATTGCAACAATTCGTCACATTTAATTTCGTAAGCAACACCGTTTTCCTGCAAAACAACATTAATAATATTTAGCTCAAAAGATTTTCTTCTAGCAAATTTTTCTATAATAGTATTAATCTCAATTTTATTTGATGGCAGTTTATGAAACAGCGTGATGTGCGCATCAACATAATTGCAATGAGCAGGAAAATATTTTTTGCGCTGCTCATCTAAAAATTTTTGTGTTGCTTCATCTATTTTCAAAGTAATGATTAGCGGCAATCCTTTTAAAGAAGTATTCATTGGTTTTAAAGGTATGTTTGAATAATCAATTTGAAATAACTTACAGTTTATGTACAAAATAATTACCATGAAAGCCAGGACTATTTTTATTTCAACACTTATTTTTTTGATTTCTTGTTCGGAAAAGAAAAGTGAATTTCCAACCATTACTATCAGTACAAATTATGGCGATATTAAAGCAGAATTGTATTCAACAAAAGCGCCTAAAACAGTTGCTGCATTTTTATCTTACATCGATAAAGGCTTTTACAAAAACACAACTTTTTACCGTGTATTAAAAGATGAAGAAATGCCAACTGATTATAACAGCGGGCTGATACAGGGCGGTGTTTGGCCAAATCTAAAATCTGTTTCAGGTATTGAACATGAGTCAACAAAGCAAAGTGGTTTATCTCACACAAGCGGTACATTATCTATGGCACGTACAGGCGTAGGAACTGCTACAACAGAATTCTTTATTTGCATTGGGGATAAAACAAACCTTGATGCGGGTAACGGCGGAACCAGAGACAGCCTTGGCTTTGCGGCCTTTGGCAAAGTAACCATGGGCATGAGTATAGTAAGAAAAATACAGGCCACCAGAAGTACCGGTGACCAGTTTAATGAAAAGATAAAAATTGCCAATATTGAAATAGACTAAAGCCTTGTGCCTTGCTTACAATTATTTTACGCTGATGCCGGTAAAATAAATTCTAAATTTCCCATCTTCCGAAGCGTAATTAGTTGCGGTTTTTACACCTGCATTTGTAACATTATCTTTCCAAGTGGTATTTAAAGAAGGTTTCTCAACACCCTTACTTCTGTACACCCATTCAGTAACCAAATATTTTTTGTTGATGTATAAATCATACGCATCGCCGGGTGTATAACCATCTACATTGTTGTATTGAACGGTAAGCATAGTGCTATTTACTTTACCTATCGGCGCAGTTACATTCTCTTTTACAGTAAGCGTACAACCCTTATCCATTGCTGCATGAAAAGGAAATATCAGCCAATATTGATCGTTTATAAAACGCCCGTCTACACTTTTCATGGCGGCAGATTGAATTGTATCTCTGCGATAAGTTACAGTCTGTTTGGGGGTTGTCATAGTAACAGTATTTTCTGCAATATTCCAGTCCCAGCTTCTGTACGTACTTGGAAAAGTATCCCTCTTTATGTTAAATGTGTAGGAGATAGATTTGGCTTTTTTAAACTTTTTTAAGCCGTATGCATTTGCTACTTTTTGTGCTAGTATTTCACCTGCAGTTTGGGCAATGCTACTGTTTGAGAGTACAATAATCAAGGTAATAATTGAGATAATCCTTTTCATAGAATTTAATGTTTAAACAAAGGTAATTTTGTTTTCTTAATAAGTAAGGAAGAGATATCTACGCCTAATAATTTACGCTGCTGTAAAGAACACATCGTATGCAAATCTTATTAGTGTTCCAATAACAATAATTAAAAAGAATATTCTGATAAACTTATTGCCTTTGTTTATGGCAAGTTTAGCCCCAATAAAGCCACCGGCAGCATTGCAAACTGCCATTGGAATGGCAACTGCCCAAATTATTTTACCTTTTAAAATGAACAAAGCAATAGAACCAAAATTAGTAGCAAGATTTACCATTTTAGCATTGGCAGAAGCATGTAAAAAATCATAACCCATTATCGCTACAAATGCGAGTACTAAAAAGCTACCTGCGCCAGGCCCTATAAAGCCATCATAAAGGCCTATTACCAAACTTATAAGTATTGAGTAAAAAATATGAAGGGTAGGAGAGTGCGTTTTCTCTTTATGCTGACCGAAATCTTTTTTCATAAAAGTATAGATGGCCACTAGCGTTAACACGATGAGCAGCACAGGTTTCATAAAGTCATTGTGAACCATTGTGAGTAGTGCACTGCCTGCGAAAGAAGCCAACATGGCAACTGCCATCATGGGGAGTAAAAGTTTCCAGTTGATGGCCACTTTTTTTACATATTGTGCAGCGGCAAATGCAGTGCCGCTAAAAGCAGGAATTTTAAGTGAGCCTACAACCGACGAAACAGGTAATTGTGGTAGAAGAATAAGACCCATCGGTGTTTGTATTAATCCACCACCGCCAACGATAGCATCTACAAAGCCTGCGGCAAAAGCAGCAAGACAAAGCAATAATATGGTTGTAGTTGCCAAGGTTAAACTTATGATCCTATTTTATAAAAACTTGCTGCAATTCCTTTAATAATGGCAGAGCTAAAACCCTGGTGTTCCATTTCATTTAGGCCGGCAATTGTACAGCCTTTTGGAGTAGTTACTTTATCAATTTCCTGTTCGGGATGTGTTTTTGTTGTCAGTAACAACTCTGCTGCGCCTTTCACGGTTTGGGCTGCTATCAAACTTGCAGTCGCTGCATCAAAACCAATTTCAATACCGCCCTGTACACTCGCACGAATGTAACGCATGGCATAAGCTGTGCCGCATGCGCCTAACACCGTTGCGGCATTCATGAGTTTTTCATCTATTACAATTGTCTTTCCTAATGCTGCAAAAAGTGATTCTGTATATGCAAGTTTATGAGAATTTATTTTATCTGAGCTAAGGCAGGTAATGCTTTCCTGAATGGCAATGGCTGTGTTTGGCATAGCCCTTACAACAGATATTTCATTGCCGACAATACTTTTTATTTCCTCTAAACTGATGCCGGTTACAACAGAAATTAATAATTGATTTGGAGTTATGCTTACTTTTATGTCTTCCAGTATTTCTTTTATTTGAAATGGTTTTATAGCCAAAATAATCACATCAGCATTTGCAGTTGCTTCTTTGTTATCGGTTGAGATATTGATACCTTTTTCCTGAAGCGATGCAAGCGTGGCAATGTTTCTTTTCGTAACAGTAATATTTTCCGCTGCGCAAAAATTACTTTTTAAGAGTCCGGCAGCTATCGCTGAGCCAAGGTTTCCACCACCGATGATTGTTATTTTCATTTAGTGAGTATTGAGATATTAGTATTGAGATGAAAGACAAAAGATAAGAACCAAATTCACAACAAAATGGATAAGCCAGAACTACCAACTATGAACCATCAACTATCAACTTTTACCCTAACTCCATCATCTTCTCAAACACGACCTCATACTCCTTATTTGCTGCTGTAAGTTCAGCCGTTATATTTTTATAAGCAGTTTCGGTTTGTACAAACTTTGCATTGTTACTATAAATATCGGGATTCCCCAATTCTGCTTCCAAATTTTGTTTCTTTTTCGTTAGGTCTGCAATTTTTCCTTCCAAAAAATTGAATTGCTTTTTTATTTTATCCGCTTCCTTGTTTATAGGAGCATTTACAGGTGTTTGCTTTTTAACCTCAACAACTTTTTCGGGTTTTACTTCCGCCTTTAAATCTTTCTTTTCTGCAAGTTTTGCTTTTTCTCTTCTCTCTTTCCAGTCTTCCCACTCTGCATAACTACCTTTAAATTCTAATATTTTATGGTCTTCAATTTCCCAAATTTTATTTGCTATACGGCTGATAAAATAACGATCATGGCTCACCAAAATTATCGTCCCTTCATATTTATTCAAAGCTTCTACCAACAAATCAACTGAGTGAATATCCAAGTGATTCGTAGGCTCATCCAGCATTAAGAAGTTTGCCTTGCTGGCAATTGTTTTTGCTAGAGCCACACGTGCTTTTTCGCCACCACTTAATACTTTTATTTTTTTCTCTACAGCATCGCCACTAAATAAAAATGAGCCTAATAAACTCCTCAATTCCAAATCATTTTTACCACTTCTTGCTTCCTGCATTTCAGCTATCAAATCATTGTCGGGATTCAATACTTCTAACTGGTGCTGCGCATAAAACGATTCCTCTACATTATGGCCCCACTCACGTTCTCCTTCAAATTGTTCTGTACCAACAACAATTCTTAATAGTGTGGATTTACCCTTTCCATTTGCACCAATCAATGCAATTTTATCACCTCTGTCAATTTCTGCTCCTGTGTTTTCTAAAATTTTTAAATCGCCAAAACTCTTGCTTACATGTTTAAGCGCAGTTACAACTTTACCCGGTGTTTTATTTAATATGAAATTTATTTTCATATTTGGACGCTCAATATTT
>JANOTH010000386.1:0-4900 GCA_031416275.1 Ferruginibacter sp.
GCAGCATCAATAACTGCAGGAGGAGATCCATTGTACGTTGTTGACGGTATTACGTTACAAAACAGTAGTCTATCAAGCAATGGTGCACAAACCAATCCATTAGCAGATATTAATCCAAATGATATTGAGTCAATAGAAATTTTAAAAGATGCATCTGCTACAGCTATATATGGTGCTAATGGCTCTAATGGCGTTGTACTAATCACAACTAAGAAAGGTAAAATTGGTAAATCAAAAATTGAGTTTGGTTATTTTACAGGTAATCAAAAGCCAACTGGCAAAAGAGATTTCATGAATGCACAGGAATATGTAGATTATTTTACTATGGCTGCAGCTAACGCTTTTAGGCTAGACCCTTCTTTTAATTATGTTACATTCAATGAAGCTAGGCTTAGGAGATACTCAGCCGGTAATGATGACTATAAAACAGCAAAAGTTAATACTGACTGGCAGGAACAAGCTTTTCAAAAAGCGCCTATAAGCCAATACGATATGAACTTTTCTGGTGGTAATGAAAAAACCACATTTTATATGGGCGGGCAATATATAGATCAAAAAGGTATTATTGTTAGAAACAGCCTCAAACGTTACAGTGGTAGATTGAACCTGGAACATAAGGTTAGAGACTGGTTATCTTTTGGAATGAACATGAGCTTCGTTAGATCAAACAACAACAGAATAGCTAACGACAATGCGTTTTCTACTCCGTTACAGATAGTAGCACTATCACCAATCACTCCATTAATAGATCCAAGAACAGGGCAAATAAGCGGTGCATTAGATACCCTTACAAATAGACCAAATACAAACTTCCCTGTTTATTACAATCCTTTACTAGGTGTAGACAATGCTTCATACAGAACTACTGTAAATCGAACATTGGGAAATATATTCTCAAATATAAAACTTACAAAAGGTTTAAACTTTCGTTCAGAATTTGGTGTTGATCAAACCAACCAAAATGAGGAAACTTACAATGGCCGCTTAACAGCCAGAAACCAAGGTGTTCAAACTGGGCAATCATTTGCTTCTTCAGATGAGATTTTGAATCTAACAGTAAATAACTTTTTACAATACAATAAATCATTCAATGATAGAAATATTTTAGATGCTGTATTGGGAACGAGTTATCAGAAATATGATATATCATCTTTGAGTTTAAGCGGCGAACAATTTCCAAGTGATTCATACAAAAAATTGAGTAGTGCAGCATCTCCTACTTCGGTAAACAGTGGAGCAACAGGCTTTAGAGTATTATCTTATTTTGGAAGAGTTAACTACAAATTTAATGACCGATACTTATTTGCTGTAAGTGGGCGTTACGATGGTTCGTCAAAATTTGGTGCTAATAACCAATATGGATTTTTCCCTGCGGCATCTGTTGGATGGATTGCTACAGAAGAAAAATTTATGCAGAACGTTAAGTGGCTAAGTTTCTTAAAATTAAAAGCAAGTTATGGTAGCACAGGTAATTCTTTGGGCATAGGAAATTTTGCATCGAGAGGTTTATATTCAGGCAATGCAGGTTATGGAGGGTTGGCAGGCCAACGCCCAACTCAGTTAGCAAACCCTGATTTGAAGTGGGAATCCACTACAAGTCTTGACTTTGGTTTTGAAGCAAGCTTTTTAAAAAATAGAATTTCTGTAGAAGTTGATTATTATGAAAGAAAAACCAAAGATCTATTGTTAAACGTAAACGTACCGGGTACAAGTGGTTTTTCAACCCAAACACGCAATGCAGGTAAACTAAACAACAACGGTATAGAGTTTACATTAAATACAGAAAACGTTGCTACCAAGAATTTTAAGTGGTCAACAAACATAAATTTTGCAGCAAATAGAAATAAAATTGTTGACCTACAAGGGCAGCAAATTGGTACCTTAAACAGGGCGAAAGAAGGTGAAGCATTAGGTGTGTTTTTTGCAAGGGAATTTGCGGGTGCTGATCCTGCAAATGGAGACGCTATTTATTTTAAGAATACCCTGCTTGCCGATGGAAAAAGAGACAGAACAACTACAAATAATTACAACGAAGCACAAGATGTAGTAATTGGTAATCCAAACCCTGATTTTATTTACGGCATAAAAAACAACTTTAGTTACAAAGGTCTTGATTTAGATGTTTTGTTACAAGGTGTTTATGGCAATGAAATATTTAACGGTGGTGGCCAGTACATGTCTGCAAGTGGTAGTAATGGTTATGATAACCAAACTCGTGACCAGCTTAACTCATGGAAAAAACCAGGCGATATTACACAAGTACCAGAAGCGAGATTATTTTTTGCAAACGGAACAGACAACTCCAGCCGTTATATTTCTGACGGATCTTACTTAAGAGTAAAAGCTGTAACATTAGGTTACAACTTACCAAAATCAGTTATCTCAAGGTTGCGTATTGACAAAGCCCGCATTTATGTAAGAGGTCAGAATTTATTTACATTTACTAAATATGAAGGTTGGGACCCTGAGGTAAATGCTGATTTTCAAGCAAGTGAAATTAACCAGGGACAAGATTTTTACTCCGCACCTCAACTTAAAACTGTTGTATTCGGCATCAACATTGGATTATAACTAAAGAAAAAAACATTATGAAAAATAACATATCCGCAATATTACTAACCGTTTTGGTTTTTATGATTGGATGCTCAAAGCCCTTAGATGTGGCACCTACGCAGAGCATTGACGAAAAAGACGCTCTAAAGTCTAACAGCGATGTACAGGTAGCATTGGTTGGATCTTATGCAACAATGGGATCAGCTGACCTTTACGGAGGTAGAGTTTACGTAAACACAGAATTGCTTGGCAATAGCAATGAGATTAGCTGGGCAGGAACTTTTCAAGGACTTACCCAAATTTTTAATAAAACAATTCCGATTGATAATGGGTTTGTAACCAATACATGGCTAACAGGATATAGAACCATTAATGACGTTAACAACGTTTTGAGCGCATTGGGTGTAGTAAATGCTAATCAGAAAAACAGAGTGGAAGGTGAGGCAAAATTTATTAGAGGTACTGTGTATTTTGATTTAGTAAGATTATTTGGTAAAGCTTGGAATGATGGAACACCGGGCAGCAACCCGGGTGTGCCAATTATACTTACACCAACAAGAGGTATAACACAAGAAAATAGTGTAGCAAGAAGTTCAGTAATGGCTGTATACGACCAAGTAATACGGGACTTAACTGATGCAGAAGCTAAACTACCGGTGTCTAATGGTTTTTTTGCAACAAGAAATGCTGCGTCTGCCATGCTTGCTAGAGTTTATTTACAAAAAGGCGATTTCGCAAATGCACTTCAGGCAGCAAATAGGGTGATTACTTCGAACAGACAATCATTAAACTCTACTTATGCAGCCAATTTCCCATCCGATCCGAATGGCCCCGTTCAAATAAGCAATACTAGGGAAGATATTTTTATGATTCAGGTAAATGCAACGCAAGGTGTAAATGATTTTAATACTTTCTTCTCTTTAAACGGAAGAGGTGATATTACGATAACAAACAACCATTTAGCATTGTACGAGCCGGGAGATCAAAGAAAGAATCTTTTTGACATTGATGTTACTACTAAATTTGATAATGCTTATGGCAATGTACACATTAGTCGTTTGGCGGAGATGTATTTGATTAGAGCAGAAAGTAATTTTAGGTTGGTATCTGTTGTGGGTGCAACGCCATTAGAAGATGTAAATAGAATTAGAAACAGAGCCGGGTTACCAAGTTTGTTGGTTGTTACATTAGCTGATATTCTTAAAGAAAGAAGATTAGAATTATCTTTTGAAGGATTTATTTTACATGACGCTAAAAGACTTCAAAACAACGTAGGTGCTTTGCCTTTTAATTCAAACAGATTGGTTTATCCAATCCCAGACAGAGAGATGAGAGTTAACAATAAGTTAGTTCAGAATCCAGGTTATTTTTAATATTACTTAACTGCATAATTGTAAACAAAAAGTCGCTTCCCTAATAAGAAGCGACTTTTTATTTATAGATTTATAGAAAGTTGCGTTTATCTAAACAAATCTCATTATTTTTGCCGCCCAAAACGGTTATGCAATAGTGTAATTGTTTGTTGTGATGTCGGGGTAGCTCAGCTGGTTAGAGCATCGGATTCATAACCCGAAGGTCGGCAGTTCAAGTCTGCTCCCCGATACGGAAACGGACTCCAGTGAGAAATCACCTAGGAGTCCGTTATTTTTTTGCCCTGAAACGATGTTCAGGCTTGCATTTAGCAAGAATATAGAATTTATTTTAGTGGTTCGAGTTTGCTCTTTTTGTTTATTATAATAGATACCCTCATTAAATATCAATCTCTGAAGTTTTTGTTTATCGTTGAAATTGCTAGAAGCCCACAAGGACGGGAGTTTCGTGCAAAGTTCTAATGATCTTTCTATGTAATAATCCAGGTTCGAGGCACTAATAGGACAAGCGTTCATTTTTTGATTAATCTCTGAGGATTCAGCTTTAAATTTTTCACTAAATTTCTCATACAGCTCTGTTTTTATTTCCTCGTTGATATACCTCTCTTCCAATCTTTCGACCTTATTTTTTAAGTCAATCAATTGCTTTTGTAACTCCTCATTTTGCTTATCTCTATTTTCATTTAATTCATTATACAGTGTCTTTAATTGCAATTTAAAAAGAGGGATATATTTCTCCTGCAATGAGATTTCACTCAAAATGTTTTCAAATACTTTGTGAAGTTGATTTGCATTTTTATTGCAAGAACATTTTTTCTTATTATCACATTTATAATAATAAATGTTTTTTGCCTTTACGAGATAACCTCTCATATACTCTCCACAAACATCACACCTCATAAAAAGTTTTAATGGAGTGGCTTCGAATTCTAAGCTATGTTTGCTACCCGTACTGCAATATTTTATTTCATTTACTT
>JANOTH010000387.1:0-2028 GCA_031416275.1 Ferruginibacter sp.
AAAATACAACCCACTAACAAATAAAGAAAACCAATTTGATCTGATAAAAGCAAAACAAATTTGCGAAGCAGCTTTTGCAAAATTTCCAAAAAGTGAAGGCGGAATAAATTGTAAAAACCTGATCAATCAGATTGAAAGACCTTCCTTGCATTTTGATGTAGAGAAAGTGAATGTACCTGCACAACCATTTCGTACATTGGTAACTTTTAAGAATATTGGTAAAGTTTATTTTAGAATTGTACAAACCAACCGAGAAGAAATTAAAAAGCTTGAAAATAGTGATTACGAAAAACTATGGCCATCTACAGTAGCATTAAAACCTTTAAAAAGCTGGAATGTAAATATCCCTGACCAAAAAGATTTGCAGCAACATGCTACTGAAATAAAAGTGGAAGGCTTGCCAATAGGTACCTACTATTTACTGGCAAGCATGAAGGAAGACTTTTCATTGAATAACAATATTGTTGGAAGAGCTGTTACATATGTGAGCAACATCAGCTACATAACTAATAATAAAAATGAATTGTATGTGCTGGATAGAGATAATGGTAAACCTTTGGAGAAAGCTACAGTTCAGCTTTGGACAAACGCTTACAGCTACAGCACCAGAAAATATGAGGTAACAAAAGCGAGCAATTACACAACTGATAAAAACGGTTTTGTAAAAATAGCTAAGCCTGCAAATTATGAAAACAGTATTGTTCAGGTTAAATACAACAACGATGAATTGTTTACAGATGATGGCTACAACAGCTATTATTACGATGATATAAACCAAAACAATCGCAAGACTAAGAGAACCTTTTTATTTACTGATCGTAGCATTTACCGCCCCGGACAGACGATTTTTTTTAAAGGAATAATAACCCAAACTGAACCCTCTAATCGTAAGAGTGAAATATTGCCTAACACAAAAACTGCAGTGCAATTATTTGATAGAAACAGTCAGAAAATTGCAACCATAAGTGTAACGACAAACGATTATGGATCGTACAACGGAAGTTTTAAAATACCCGAAGGTCTGCTGAATGGAAGTTTTTATTTAAAAGATACTCTGACTTTATCTACACAATATATAAGTGTAGAAGAGTACAAACGACCAAAATTTTCAGCAGAAATAAAACAGCCTGAAGGAAGCTATAGAGTAAATGACAGCATACGTTTAATAGGCGCTGCTAAAGCATTTGCGGGTAATAATATCGACGGAGCTAAAGTAAGTTACCGAGTGGTTAGGATTATCCGTTATCCTATTTGGTATGGATATTACAGAAGTACGTATCCGCCACGTGGGGGAAATGAAGAGATGGAAATTACAAATGGCATTACAACTACTGATGCAAAAGGAGAATTCAATATCGTATTTAAAGCAATACCAGATGAAACGGTTGACAAAAAAAGCCAGCCAACATTTGATTACCGTGTGAGTGCAGATATTACGGACGTAAATGGGGAAACAAGATCTGCCACTACAACGATTTCTGTCTCCTATCAGGCACTTCTATTAGATATTATTGCAGATGAAAAATTGCCTGCCGACAGTATTAAAAATATCGGTATAAAAAGTACGAATGCAAATGGACTGCATGAAAAAACACGGGTGAATTTTACCATGTACAAATTGCAGGAGCCAAACAGCATGTTCAGACTAAGGTACTGGCAACAACCTGATTTATTTACGATGAGCAAAGAGGAATACTACAAATTATTTCCTTATGATGCGTATGCGGATGAAGACCAGATTAGTAAGTGGGCTGTTGGAGAAAAAGTGATTGATGTAAACGATACAACTGCAAAGGATTTTAGATTTAAGATTTCAGATGTAAGATTGAAAACCGGTTGGTACAAAGTTATTGTAGCAGGAAAAGATAAATATGGTGAAGAAGTGAAGGCTGAAAAATTTATTCAGATCTACGTTACAATCTCCTCGTTACCCCTCGCTTCGGGAGAGGGGACGGGGGAGAGGCTCCCCATCTCTGTCATGACCGAAAAGGAAGTTGCAGAACCCGGTGAAAAAATTACTTACAACAT
>JANOTH010000388.1:0-21378 GCA_031416275.1 Ferruginibacter sp.
GGCTAAAAGAGACGAAAACATTAAAATACTTAATGAAATATTAGTCAAAAAGAGGTGGATTAAAAACGATACTTCAAGAATAAAGAAAATAAGAAAAAAATTAAAATCTGTAAAATGGAAAATACCTGAAAAAGAAGCAGCGTTAATTACCGAGTTTTATGAGAACGAAATAGAGGAGATTAATAAATTTTACAAAGAAACCAACGGGGAATTTATAGATATTGAATTGCAGGTACATGAATTGCGAAGAGATTTGCGTTGGTTAAGTATTTATCCACAGGCGCTACTTGGTTGTATTCAGTTTGTTGACAATGGTATGGAAACTCCAGAATTATTGAAATACCTAACACCAGAAATTGTAAATTCTCCTTACAACGTATTGCCACCTGCCGGTAACAACCAATTTTTCGTTTTGGTTGAAAAAAATCACTTTCTTGCGCTGAGTTTTGTGATTAGTGCGTTGGGAAAAATTAAAGACAAAGGACTGAGGGTTTTTGTCATAGCAGAAGCCGTTATACATACACAATTTGTAACGGAGGAAATTGCTATGGAACGTGCAATTGAATTAAACGGTAGCTCATCCCAAGGATTACAAGAAAGTTCAACAAAAGCTAAAGAAATTTGTGATCCTTTTTTTGCAGAAGATAATTTGGGTAAAATGATAGCGCAGCAGTAGCGGTTTGCCTGCAACTCTTTTTAAACCATAGTTATTTTTGAAATAACATAACTTTGCGCCTGCAAAAAATATGAAAACAAAAACCTTAAAAAGAGACAGAGTAAATATTATTACGCTTGGGTGTAGTAAGAATATGGTAGATAGTGAAGTTTTAAGTGGACAATTACTTGCTAATGACATTGATACTATTCATGAAAATGAAAAATTAGATCACAATATTGTTATTATAAATACCTGCGGTTTTATAGATAAGGCAAAGGAAGAAAGTATTAATACTATCCTTGATAATGTTGCCTTAAAAAAGAAAGGAAAGCTTGACAAAGTTTATGTTACAGGCTGCCTAAGCGAGCGTTACAGAAATAATTTAGAAGAAGAAATACCCGAAGTTGATGCCTTTTTTGGCACGATGGAACTCCCACAAATATTAAAACAGTTTGAAGCCGATTACAAAGGTGAATTGATTGGTGAAAGACTTTTGGCCACACCGTCTCACTATGCTTATGTAAAAATTAGCGAAGGCTGCAACCGTACCTGTTCATTTTGCGCAATACCATTAATGCGAGGCAAGCACGTTAGCCGTACGATAGAGAGCATTGTTGATGAAGCAAAGCAGCTGGTAAAACGTGGAGTAAAAGAAATAATGCTGATAGCCCAAGAGCTAACTTATTACGGATTAGATATTTACAAAAAAAGAGAATTGCCAAGGTTGCTAAACGAACTTGCATTAGTGCCTGGATTAGAGTGGATAAGGTTGCATTATGCTTACCCATCAAAATTTCCGATGGAAATTTTAGATGCAATGAATGCGCATGACAATATTTGCAAATACCTTGATATGCCTTTGCAGCATGCGGCTGACAATATGTTGAATGCAATGAAGAGAAATATTACAAGGGCTGAAATGGAAGATCTTGTAAATGCGATTAGAGAAAAGGTGCCAGGTATTTGTCTACGTACAACTTTGATTGCCGGTTTCCCGGGAGAAACGAGAGAGGATGTGGAAGAGTTAAAAACTTTTCTACAAAAAATGAAGTTCGATAGGGTTGGAATTTTTACCTACAGCCACGAAGAAGACACGAGTGCACACGGTTTGGATGATAGTATTTCAGCAGAAGAAAAAGAAGAACGGGCACAGGAGATAATGGAAGTGCAACAGGATATTTCTTTAGAAAAAAATGCAGAGAAGGTTGGTAAAATTTTTAAGGTGTTGGTAGATAAAAAGGAGAGTGGCAGATACATTGCAAGAACAGAATTTGACAGTGTTGAAGTTGATAATGAAGTGATCATAAACACAAAGAAAAAATTAGTGATTGGCGATTTTGTTCATGTAAAAATTACAAAAGCATTTGATTACGATTTGGAGGGAGAATTGGTTTAATTAATTGTTATAATTATTGCTGTAAACTCACCCACATTTAGGTTCAATAAATTTTATAAATGAATTTTTCTTCTACCAAAATTGATTACCGCAACACAAACTCATTCTCCGGCCTTGTGTTGGATTATTTGGACGGTGCAGAAAAGTTGAAAGATTTTTATACTTATTCAACAGATGTTGAGAGCTTAAAAAAAGCGATAGAAGATAGAAAAAATTATCCTGTAAACAGAGCTGCTTTAGTCAGCCAACTACGGGAACAATATAAAAACATTGAAACTTCTGACAAGCTGAAAGCCAATATAGAGGATCTCCTTAACGAAAATGCATTTACTATTTGTACAGCACACCAGCCTAATATTTTTACAGGTCATTTATATTTTATCTACAAAATTCTTCACGCAATAAGACTTAGTGAGGAACTGGCTGTTGCTGTAAATGATATAAAGTTTGTGCCTGTTTATTACATGGGAAGTGAAGATGCTGATTTAGATGAATTGGGTGAAGTTTATATTAATGGAACGAATTACAAATGGAACACAGCACAAAAAGGTGCTGTCGGCAGAATGTTCATTGACAAAGAGTTTTTAAAAATAATTGATGCAATTGCAGGACAACTTTCAGTCGAAAAATTTGGCGAAGAAATTATACAAACAATTCGTTTGTGTTACCAAGAAAACAGCACGATCGAAAATGCAACATTTCAATTTGTACATAGCCTCTTTAATAAATACGGTCTGGTAATTTTAATGCCTGATAGTGCAGTTTATAAAAGTCAATTTAAAACTGTTATTAAAAAGGAATTATCCGAGCAATTTTCCGAAAAAGTAGTTGCAACTACAGTAGAAACATTTCCCAAAGAATATAAAGTGCAGGCAGCTGGAAGAGAAATAAATCTTTTCTACCTAAAAGAAAATGTAAGAGAACGAATTGAGAAAGATGGCAGTGGGTTTAAGGTTGCCAATACAAATTTTCAATTTTCTATTGATGAAATAGAAGCTGAGGTTGATGCTAATCCCGAGAGATTTAGCCCCAATGTTATACTTCGTCCTGTATTTCAGGAGACCATTTTACCAAACATAGCATTTATTGGAGGCGGCGGTGAAATTGCTTACTGGCTCGAGTTGAAAAATGTTTTTAAAAAAGTGAATGCTTTTTTCCCGCCTTTAATTTTAAGAAATTCATTTACTATTATTGATAAAAAAATATCAGAAAAACTTGTAACCCTTGGATTTGCAGTAAATGATATTTTTAAAATAGAAAGCGAACTTTTAGAGGAGATTGTTTTGAGAGAAGCAACAGTTAAGCTTGATATTAAAGACGAAAAAGAAGCATTGAAAAATGTTTATGAACAAATAAAGAATACTTCAGCAGCAGTTGACACTACGCTAAACAACCATGTTCATGCGCTTAGAACACAGGCACTAAACAAGCTTGAAATTTTAGAAAAGAAAATACTGAAAGCAGAAAAGAAAAAGTTTGAGGGACAGCAAAGGCAAATAAAAAAAATAAAATCAGCTGTAAATCCTACAGGTAATTTGCAGGAAAGGGTTGATAATATTTTAGAATATATTGCTATTTATGGGGAAGATTTTATCGATATCCTTCATGATAAGCAGCCAATTTTTGAAGCAAACTTTACCATTTTATCCGAATCTTAAATATTGACATGGCTAGAATATTGGCAATAGATTATGGTAAAAAACGCACGGGTATTGCGGTTACAGATCCTTTACAAATTATTGCTACAGGGCTTCAAACAATTAATTCTCACGAACTGATTCCATTTTTAAAAAATTATTTTATAACAGAAACGGTAGAATTGATAATAATTGGGTTGCCATTGAATTTAGATGAAACTGAAACCCACGGTACTGCCCCTGCTAAAAATGCAATAGATCGATTGCAGAAAGCTTTTCCGCAGGTTGCAATAAAAACAGTTGATGAAAGGTATACTTCTAAAATGGCGGTAAGTGCCATGTTAGATATGGGGATGAAGAAAAAAGACAGACAGGTAAAGGGTAATGTTGATGTAATAGCAGCTACAATTATGCTACAGCATTACATGGAACACAACCAATAGAATTTTATAATTTTGCACGAATAAATAATTAGAAACAACATAACATGATTCTTCCAATAGTAGCTTATGGCTCGCCGGTATTGCGCAATATTGCAGTTGATATTACTCCTGAGTACCAAGGGCTAGAAAAGTTGCTTGCAGATATGTGGGAAACCATGTACAACAGCAATGGCGTTGGTTTGGCCGCTCCTCAAATAAATAAAAGTGTTCGCATTTTTACAATGGATAGCGAACAGATTTTTGAAAACGATGAAGATGGCGATACGGATGAGTACCCCGATAAACCCGGATTTAAAGGAACATTTATTAATGCTCATGTTGTTGAACTTGCTGGTGAGCCGTGGAAATATAATGAAGGATGCCTTAGTATTCCAAGAGTTAGGGAAGATATAATGAGGCATGAAACCGTGACGCTATCTTATGTTGACGAAAATTTTATTCCCCAAACGAGAACGTTTAGGGGAATAACTGCAAGGGTAATTTTGCATGAGTATGATCACCTAGATGGAAAGCTTTTTATTGATCATATAAAGCCTCTGAAACGCACGCTATTAAAGCGTAAACTTGACGATATTACCAAAGGAAAAATTAAAGTTGATTACCGAATGGTTTTCCCGAAATAATTTTGTTGAAATAATTTAAAATATTTTATATCTTTATTATATGAATTGAAATATTGGTTCATATTTTACCCATCCTTTTGAATGCCTCTTTTTAAAGTTCCAACCCTAGTAAAAATGCTTTTTTGTATTTTGTTGTATTAACGCATTAAACGCATTACTGATTATTTGTTTTTTTAATATTGAATGAATTTGGTACATCCATAAAATGCTGATGTTTGCAGTACCACTTTTTTTATATACACATAATACCTTACGGTTTTGTTTTAGAAAATGAAACATCAGAAACGGGCAGGCACTACCTAGGTGCCTGTCTTTCTTTTTGTATACATCTAAACACACGTTAAAATATCAAAGCGTGGGTTTAATAAATGTTTGCACTACCTTTTAATAAATATCTTGCGAGATGAAATTTTTTACAACTTTTATTGTAGTTCTAATTTTGTTTGCAAAATCATACGCTCAAGTGGCGGGTGATACAACAGTTGACGTTGGGAAAAAGGTAATTACTTTAAGCAACTTTGTGGTTAACAATAACCTTAATGTTCCTGCATTTATTGAGAAAGTAAAAAATGATTCAAGTTTTTACAAGGCTTTTAAAAATCTTCACATAATTAATTTTAGTGCTATCAACGATATTAGAATGAATGGTAAAAATGGTACTCTTAATGCATCATTATTAAGCAGAACGCTCCAGCAAATAACTAATGGTTGCCGTTCTATGAAGGTTCTCGAAGAAAAGAGTACAGGCGATATGTATAACGATGCAAAAGAATTTAATTATTATACTGCAAACATGTACGCATCTTTATTTTTTACAAAAGGCATCATTTGCGGAGAAAATAATATTGTTAATGGAGTATCATTTTCTACCGAAGGCAAAAGTGGAATGGAAAAACACAAAGAGCAACTAAAATTGCTGTTTTTCAACCCTGGCAGAAAAATTAACGGGCTTCCTTTTATGAGTAATAAAACAGCTATTTATGACGATGATTTAGCAGACAGTTACGATATGGAAATTGATTATGACAGCTACAACAATATAAACTGTTATGTGTTTCGCCAAAAAGTTAAGCCTAACAGAAAAGGATCAGTAGTTGTAGACGAAATGAATACCTGGTTTAATGATAGTACATTTGAAGTGGTAGCCCGGAATTATAGTTTAAGTTACGACGCAGGTGTTTATGATTTTAAGGTTGATATGGAAATACAAATGACTACGGTCGGTGGCCTCACAGTTCCTGCGCTGATAAGATATAATGGCAATTGGAAGGCCATTTTTAAAAAAAGGGAAAGAGGTGTTTTTACAGCCACGCTCTCTAATTTTCATTAAAATATTGATGGTATAACTTTTGATATTTATTTAAAAATGCATGTATGGAATTAGGTGTCCAGGTTCAATATTTATTTTTAATTGCTATACCCATTGCATGCATAGCATGGACGGTAACCCACGAAGAAATTTTTAAAGAGCCCCGAGATTTCTGCAAAAAAAATTCAGAAAGTTGCAGGAGTATTTTTGTTAGAAAGTTTTTTTATTTATTTACCTGCGAATATTGTTTTAGCCATTATGTAATGCTTGCCTTTTTATTTATTACAAAATTTCATTTGGGGTTTGATGATTGGCGTGGTTATTTAATTGGTGGCTTTTCTTTAGTATGGGTTGCCAATGTTTACATGAGTGTATTTGCACGGTTAAGAGTAAGTACAAAAAAAGAAAAAATGGAAGCCGACATTAAGGAAGTTGAATTAAAAGAAGTAAAACATATGAATGCATCTTAGCGAAGCTTTTCTATTTGATGCAACAAATCCTCTAGTCCATTCAGCTTTATTTCTAACAAGCATTGCAATAAATTTCCGAGTTTACTTTTAGGAAAACCTTTACGAGCAAACCACTCCAAATAGCTTACAGGAAGGCGTTTGAGTACGGTGCCTTTGTATTTGCCAAAGGGCATTTGCATGGTTACAATTTCCCTTAGCATATTGCCATCGGGCATCTGTATATCTTCCATAAACGGATTAAGGCTTAATGATGTTTCTTCTTATTAAAACTAAATTGTTTCTATATCGTCGCTACAATTTACTTAATTTCCCTCCGCTCCAGGGAGGATAGGAGGGGCTCTTTACCTCCCAACACCCGGCACCACAGGCAAACTTTCATTACCATCTGCGTTTACAGATTGTACTGCAAAAAAGTAATTGTCTTTTGAATATGGTACCGTAATCTCAGTAGCTGCCGTAAATATTTTCTTTTGCCAAAACGCATTGGTGGTCTCTCTCATCAATAAATAATATCCTTTTACAGTTCCGGTTTTTGGTTGCTTCCAGTAGAGATACGAACTGTTACTTAGCTTTTTTACATCAATTTTTACTTCTTCAGGCATCGCAGGTGCATTAGCAAGGTTTGCTAGTGTACTCAAATTCATTCCTGTATTTTTTCTCAAATATTCAAAGTCAATAAACTCAATTAAATCGCCGTATTGTATGCCATTTTCAACCCTCACATTTTGATGTTGTCTTGTATAATTTTCATTCATTTCGGTAATTCTTACACCGGTAAAACCATTTTCTACAAAAGGTGTATGGTCTCCTCCTCTTAAGAATCTGTCATTCCTATAAATTAATTTTATTTCAAGATTGTCTACGTAACGCTCTCCAATTTCTTTTACATAGCGTGCAAGCTGTCTGCTTTTTCCATCATTTTCCAAACCAAGCTGGCGAATATTTTTTGCATTTTTATCAAGTTCATAATACGGTAAGCCTTCACTAAAAACCCTTACTTGGGTGTTGTTTATATTATTTGTTTCGTTGCTGTTGTTGCTGCCCATTATATCGTTGTTAAGTACAGCTTCAATATTTAAATTCTCTTTTTTCGATTTCGCAGCCATGTATGTAGAGCCAAGCAAACCCTGCTCTTCGCCACTTACAGCCATAAAAATAATAGTAGCGGCAAAATTCTTTTTACTCATAATTCTTGCACATTCCATTACGGCAGCAACGCCACTTGCATCATCGTTTGCTCCGGGCGCATCGCCAACTCTATCCATAACACTTGTACGCATTGCATCTAAATGTCCACTGATAATAAAAACCCTGTTATCTGCAGCATTAGTTCCTTTAAGTGTTGCAACTACGTTCCCCAATAAAAGCGTTGTATCAACCCGTCTTTTATCTGCTTGCAAAGTTGTTGTGTCAATCACGGCAGTCATTCTACCATTTGATTGTGCTGCAAACTGTCTAAATTTTGAAAGTACATAAAGTCTTGCTGCACCAATACCACGTTTGGTTTCAGTCTGCGTACTTAATGTATTACGAGTGCCAAAATTTACCATTGTTTGTATATAGCTGCGCAACGAATCCGGCGAAATTTCTTTTACCATTTGTTCAATGGTTGAGTCTTTTGAAATGATTGTTTGCGCATTAATAGTAGCGTTGCAAAAAACCGCTGACAAGAAGAGTACAAATACTGTTTTCATTTTTTATTTTATTTATGGTAAATCTATATTGTAATTAAAGTTAAATTCTTTGTTGAAGATGAAACGTGCGATCCCGAAAAGTCGGGACAGGCTGCCAAGTTGCTTCATTAGGGCGCCCTGTCCGAAACCAACCAATAAATTTTATGAAATAAAATTTATTCAGTTTCATTTTTAAACAAACTGTACTTGCGCCATTTTGCTATTAGTTGCGTCATATCATCTGGCAACTCGCTTATAAACATCATATTTTCTTTTGTTGTGGGATGTATAAAACCAAGCTCTTTTGCATGCAAGGCCTGTCGTGGACAAATGGCAAAACAATTTTCTACAAACTGTTTGTACTTTGTATAAATCGTTCCTTTTACAATTTTTTCGCCACCATAAAAATCATCGTTAAACAATGGGTGACCTTTGTATTGCATGTGAACCCTTATTTGATGTGTCCTTCCCGTTTCTAATCTGCATTCAACAACAGAAACATAATTGAAATTTTCAAGTACTTTATAATGGGTTATGGCCTCTTTGCCATATTCGCCTTCAGGATATACAGTAAATAATTTTCGTTGTTTTTGGCTGCGACCAACATGACCTCTGATAGTTCCTTCGGGCTCTTCAAAATTGCCCCAAACAACTGCGTTGTAACGGCGGTGTACAGTATGGTCAAAAAATTGTTTAGCAAGTTCGCTCATTACTTTTTGCTTTTTTGCCACAACAATTAATCCGCTGGTATTTTTATCAATACGATGTACCAAACCATAGCGAGTTAATTCTTTTTCATCAATTTCAGGGCAATTGTTTTGTAAATGCCATGCTACCGCATTGATAAGCGTATTGTCAGGGTTACCACTTCCTGGATGAACGACCATGCCCACTGGTTTATTTATGACCATTAAATCATCATCTTCAAAAACGATGTTTAATGGAATATTTTGCGGAATTATTTCTGATGATTCAGGCGAATTTGTATCGTATACAACAATCTTATCTCCTGGTCTTGTATTGTAATTCTTTTTAATGGGCTTATCATTTACTAGCACCATTTCGTTTTCTATTGCCTGTTGAATTTTATTTCGGGTAGCACCCTCAATTCTCTGCATTAAAAATTTATCGATTCTGATGGCTTCTTGCCCTTTATCTATAATGATTACGTGCTTCTCAAACAATTCATCTGAGTCACTTATTTCGTCATTTATTATTTCTTCGTTTATCATATTTTTCACTCAATTATTATTACTGCAAACTCCTAACTGCCACGTGAACGCTATCTTTGCAAAGTAAAACATTTTACTACGGTATGCAATCTGTAATATTTAAAGATTTAGGGATTATTGACTATTTATCTGCATGGGACTATCAGGAGAAATTGCTTAAACAAAATGTTGATGTTAAAACTTTAATTAGAAAGGACGTTGGCCAGATAAATAGGATCGATACCCAGCATTACTTTTTATTGTGCGAACACTCACCTGTTTACACGCTTGGTAAAAGTGGTGATATGAAAAATGTTTTGTTGAGTGATGATGAATTAGCCGCCGCTAACATTCAGTTTTTTAAAACAAATAGGGGAGGAGATATCACTTTTCATGGGCCGCAGCAAATTGTTGGTTATCCGATTTTAGACCTTGAAAAAATTTATACAGATATTGGAAAATACCTTAGGAATTTAGAAGAGGTTGTTATTTTAACGATTGCTGAATATGGGATAAAAGGCGGGCGAAGTGCAGGTGAAACCGGGGTTTGGATAAGCCCTGATGTAAACGGGGAGGAAAGGAAAATTTGCGCTATTGGCGTGCGTTGCAGCAGGTGGATAACGATGCATGGTTTTGCTTTGAATGTAAATACTGACCTAGGTTACTTTAATAATATTATACCTTGTGGCATAGAAAATAAGCAGGTTACTTCTATTAAAAAAGAACTTGGTAAAGAAGTAAATTTTGAAGAAGTAAAAGAAAAAATTAAGGAAAACTTTAAAAAAGTTTTTGATGTGAAACTTATAGTTGAAGAAACTGAAAAACTATAATTTTTTTAGCTCCTTTGTTATCTGGAATTTATTATTTTCAATCAATAAGCCATTCTCAAATAATTCAAATCGGAACCAACCTGTACGAACAAAATTCACTTTTTCAATAATCAGGTATTCCTCCTTCAATTTTGTAAGTTCAAAAAGGAATTTCTCAGTTTCATCAAAGAACTTAACGGTATATTTTTTTGTTGGCGCATCTTCTAAATGGATAACAATATTATTGTCTTTTGCAGTGAAAATAGTACTGCTAGGATAAGTTATGCCAGGTTTTGTTGGGGGAAAAATTATGCCTGAATCTCTATTTGATGGGGAAAAAGAGTAATTATCTGACGCAGTACTTTCCGAGCCGTATACTTCTTTTATAGGTCTGGCAGGTGCTGTAATAATATATGAGCCACCTTCAAATGAAACAAATACGCGGTAGTACATTTTGTTGTAGGGAAAATTTACATCTGCAAAACCATTCTCTCTACTTTGTGGGCTTAACACACTTCCGATAGTTTTGAAATTTTGCAAGCTGTCGTAAGATCGCTGTATATTAAGCGCCGTGATTGGTTTGTTGTAATCGTTAATCCAACCAACTACAATTTTATTATTTAGGTTTTTTACTTGTATAAAAGGCAAAGGTTTATCCTGTGCAAATAATATATTTGATGCTACAATAAAAAAAACAAATAAGCAAAATGGTTTCATCATAGTTTGATGGCGGAGTAGTTGCAAATATATATTGTAAAGTTTTGGCTTAATAATTTGCATTTATAAACGCTGTTAAAGATATTTAAAAAATTAAAGTTCCGGGAGGCAACGATTTATTTCCTTGCAACCCGCCTGTATGTATGCAAAGAATATTGCTGCCTGGTTTAAAATAACCTGTTTTTATTTTATTATATATCCCGTACATCATTTTTGCTGTGTAGATAAAGTCAGTAGGGATTTTGGTTTCAGCATAAAATGAATTCATGAAATCGATTAATTCGCCTGTATGTTTTGCGTATCCACCAAAATGAAAATCACTGAACACTAAAGGCGTTAGGGTTTTATCTACCCCTAAAAGATGTAGCCTATCGATAATATCCAACATATTTTTTATTACGGGTATGGCTATAATTTCCTGTGCTTTTTGTTTTTTTAAAAGTAAACCCGCTACTGTTGTTGCTGTACCGACAGATGTACATATATGCGAATATTTATCAGGCTCTATAACATCCATTATTAGCGATGCACCTTTTGCACCTACCGTATTGTAGCCACCTTCTGGTACCATTGTAAACTCACCAAAAAGAGTTTTCAATTCATGGATATCATTTTCATTGTATGCAAAGTTTTTGTAATTTTCCCTACTGATGAATTTTAAATTCATGCCCAACTCTTTGCATCTTGTTAATGTGTGCGATAATACTTTAGGTTCTTCACCCCTTACAATTCCAATTGATGTTATGCCTTTTTTGTTGCATAAAAATGCAGTTGCAGCTAGGTGGTTAGAAAATGCTCCGCCGAAAGTAAGCAGCGTTTTGTGTGAATAGTTTAAACATTCCTCTACGAAATAATGAAGTTTAAATAGTTTATTACCCGATACATCTGTATGAATTTTGTCAAGCCTTGCAATTGTAAGAGTAATGTTTTTTTCAATAGTATCATCGTTTACGATGGTATCAAAACTTATATTTTTAAGGTTTATTTCCATTAATTAGGTGTATTTTTTTGGGGATTCTTTACTCTTTTTTTCTCCCTCATTTCCTCTACTTTTGCCTCGATAAAAAATTTTAATAAATCTGCAATCGCAAAATAAATATTTGCAATTGTATAAATATATTTTGAAAAAAATGAAACCAACACTTTTAATATTAGCAGCAGGCATGGCAAGCAGATACGGAAGTATGAAGCAGACAGAAGGTTTTGGCCCTGACGGCGAAACAATTATGGACTACTCTATTTACAATGCAATACGTGCAGGTTTTGGCAAGGTTGTTTTTATTATACGAAAAGATTTTGCTGACAACTTTAAAGAAGTTTTTGAGCCTAAGCTTAAAGGGAAAATTGCAATAGATTATGTCTATCAGGAATTGGAAGACTATGTAGATGCCGCTTACATGCCTGAAGGACGCACAAAACCTTGGGGAACAGGGCATGCATTACTATGTGCCAAGGATAAGGTGCACGAGCCATTTGCAGTTATAAATGCAGATGATTTTTATGGCAAAGATTCGTTTGAAAAAGCAGCTGATTTTTTAATAAATAAATGCGATGAAAATACTTCCGCCATTATTGGATATAAATTAGCAAACACTTTAAGCGAACATGGAACAGTGAGCCGTGGCGTTTGCGAAGTGGATGAAAATAATTTATTAACAGGTATAAATGAGCGCATAAAAATTTACAAAAAAGACAATGATGTAGTTTTTGAAGATGGCGATAATTTAACAGTAATAGAAGATGATACCAATGTTTCTATGAACTTTTGGTGTTTTCATCCATCGGTGTTTGCAATTAGCGAAAACCTGTTTGTAGATTTTCCAAAGAATAATATGGAGAATATCAAGGCTGAATTTTTTATACCCTACATAGCAGATTTTATTTTAAAGAATGGCAAGGGTAAAATACTTGTTATTGGTACAAGTTCGCAATGGTTTGGTGTTACTTACAAAGAAGATGCTCCTGGTGTAAAAGAAAGCTTAGATACATTAATTGCTGAAGGAGAATACCCGAACAGTTTATGGAATTAGAAAAGTGAAAAAATCAACATTAAATTTCAAGGCCAATCTTTTTCATGAGTAGGCTTGCATTTAAATTTGTACAAACACCTTCTTTTAATTTGTAGTCAAAAAATAATTCTTCGCCACTTACCTGCGCATCAAAATGGTGATTTAAAATATTGTTGGGATATTCATTTTGTAATGCCGCAAGTTCAACATCGTGCGTTGCTAAAATAGCTGCAGCCTTTTGTTTAATGAGTTGTCTAATCAATGCCTCAGAACCTGTGTGCCTATCCAAAGAATTAGTCCCTCTTAAAATTTCATCTAGTAAAATAAAAACATGTTCACCGTTGTTTATTTTTTCAATTACAGTTTTTAATTTCTTTAACTCAGCATAAAAAGTACTTGTGCTTTCTTCTAAATTATCGGCAACACGCATACTGCTTATAAGCTGAACCGGCGATATGGAAAATGTTGCTGCACATACGGGCGCACCCGCCATAGTGAGAATAGTGCTTATGCCAATGCTACGTAGATAGGTGCTTTTGCCCGCCATATTACTACCTGTAACCAGCGTAATTTTTCCGGCGGAATTGATGTTGATCAAATTATTTATTCGTTTGTCTCTATGTATCAATGGATGCCCAAGTGCGGTAGCATCAATGCTAAAATGTTTTTCAATTATCTTTGGGAAACAATTTTCAGGATTGTTAAAATGGTTTGTGGCTAAACTGTTTAAAGCTTCAAAAGTTGCTAAAATACCAAACCATTTTTCAACATCGCTGTCATATACTCTTTTCCATTTTTCAAGGTCAAGCACTTGTTGTAAATTCCATAGCAGTAATATATTTAGTGGTATAGCAATTACCATGTTATAACGTAAGTCCAACCTATTTAAAATCTTTTTAAGTGCTGTTATTTTTTTAGATGCCTGTTGCTTTTCATGTAAAGCTGCTTTTAAGTTAACCAATAAGCTGCTGCTAAAATTTTCATTTTCAATAGTCGCAATACTTTCGGAAAGTACTTCTAAATCGTTAACCAATTCAGAAAGTTGGTTATGTAAAGGAGCCACAACTTTATTTAATTGGAAGCCAATAACTGCATAAATAAATAAAAACAAGTACCATAAACCTTCAGAAACTATATCAATAATATAAAGTGTTGTAATTGATATTATAATTGCAGGTAACACCCAACGCAACCATTGCCAATGCTTAAACTGAATAAATTTTGTAGGAGCAGCCAACCAGTTTATTATTTGATGTAACGTATCTTTTTTTATGCTGCTTTCTTTACCAATTGCTTGTAGCTTTTGTCGCCAGTTGTTTTTTGTAATTAATTCTTTTGTTGCATCTTGTCTGGCAAAAATGTCTTCGACCTTAGCAGGGGATAATAACCATTGTGCTAACTTTTCAGCACCAATCTCCGAAGTTGTTCTGTTTAGATATTGATAAAGAGAGGCGTGGCCAAACAGATCCATATCGTTTGCATAATAATGATCGTGCTGAATAAATTTTGCACCATTTTCAAACTGATAATATTTTCCATCAAGTGCTAAAATTTCATCTGTGTTAATTTGTATGAGGTAACTGAGCTGTTTTATAGCTGCCCTGTTGGCGAGGTCTTTGTAAATTAGTCTTGTAAAAACAAATGCAGCAACAACTGCCGCAGTAATAGCATACCATTTACCTAATGACCATAAAAAATAAAATGAAAATATAATGGCAATAATGCTTCCAAGCCTAAGTATACCGAAAATTGATTTTCGTTTTTGTAGTTTCTTTTGTTGCGCTGTATGAGTTTCGATTCTGTTTTTATAGTATTCAGATGCCACCATAGTGTAAAATTAGTGTAGAAATAATTAAGTGTGTATTTGATATTTTGGAAGGAAATATTTTGTTTAATTTCTATTAAATTTTAAAAGAAAGGAGATGACTACATGCGAGATAAAATTTACCATTTCTCTACAATAAGAATTCTTACTTTTGTATTTGCTGTTAATCATTTTAAAATGATTTTCAATTAAAACGGGGCCGTTTTGGTTTTGACAGCATAGATCTTTGCAGGTGTAAGCATGTAGTGCGTTGCGGTATTAGCACTTTAATCTGAAACCGAAAACTTTAAATGGCAATACTCAGTATGCCATGGCTGCTTAAGCGATAGCTTAGCAACCATTAGGGCCGCCGAGCAGGTTTTATTACTGCCAAGTTCCGCCGCCGACATCAAAAAAAAGTGATATGCTATCCCGTAATGAAGTGAACGGGATTTAAGATTATTCTTCTAAGGAAAATATTGGTTTGTTTTGCCCCGGTATTTTTTCGAAAATTAATGCAGAAATAAACATGTAGAAAGCTTGCGGCGAATATGTTTGGACACCGGTTCGAGTCCGGTCGGCTCCACAAAATAAAGGGCAATTAGAAATTAAATTTCTAGTTGCCCTTTTTTATTTTTAGTAAAAAAACCTTCTATAAAGTATTACTCATAAAAAAACCTCCCGTTTATAGGGAGGTTTTAACCATTTTATTATCAAAGCCTACTCGCCTTTGCTTTCTTCTGTTGGTTTTGTTGCAGCATCTGCTTCATCATTAGTGAATTTAGCTTTCAAATCAGCTAATGCACCAAGATCACCAAGCGTAGTCTTTTCTACTTTTGCTTGAATGCTTTTTACAGCCTTCTTGGTAGTTTCAACTTCAGCTCTTTTTTCTTTCATTTCCACTTGTCTTTCTTCTTCTTTTTCCTGCTCCCAAAGTCTCGTATGGCTAAGTACGATGCGTTTGTCATTGCGGTCAAATTCAATCACAACGAAGTTTGCAATTTCATCTTGAGCAATAGCTTTTTCATCTTCCTTCATTAAGTGACGAGTAGGGGCAAAACCTTCAAGACCATAAGGCAACTGAACTACAGCACCTTTATCATCTTTCTTAATAACAGTACCTTGGTGTAAAGAACCTACAGCAAATGTATCTTCTAAACTGTTCCATGGATCTTCTTCAATTTGCTTATGACCAAGTTGAAGTTTACGTCCGTCTTTATCAATGCTCAAAATCATAACCTCTATTTCGTTACCTACTTTAGTGTATTCATTTGGATTGTTAAAGCGCTTTAGCCAGCTTAAATCGCTAATGTGTATCATACCACCAATACCTGTTGAAAGCTCAACAAATACACCGTATGGAGTAATATTTTTAACTGTACCCATGTGCTTGCTAGCTTCAGGGAAATGATTTTCTATTGTACTCCAAGGATCTTCAGTTAATTGCTTAATAGAAAGACTCATTTTGCGTGTATCCTTATCAAGTGTTACCACTTTAGCTTCGTACTCGTCGCCAAGTTTAAAGAATTCTTTTGCATTGATTGGAGTGTTAGCCCAAGTAATTTCACTTACGTGTACCAATCCTTCTACACCAGGCATAATTTCTAAGAATGCACCGTAGTCTTCAATATTTACCACTTTTCCTTTTACCACTTCACCTTCTTTCAAATTCTCGGCAAGTGTATCCCAAGGGTGAGGAGTTAATTGTTTAAGGCCTAAGCTGATACGTTTTTTATCATCATCAAAATCAAGAACAACAACGTTTAATTTTTGATCCATCTTCAATACTTCTGAAGGATGGTTTATGCGGCCCCAAGAAATATCAGTGATGTAAAGTAAACCATCTAAACCACCAAGATCAAGGAATGCTCCGAAATCAGTGATGTTTTTAATTGTTCCTTCCAATACCTGACCTTTCTCAAGCTTACCAATAATTTCAGCTCTTTGTGCTTCAATATCACTTTCAATAAGTGCTTTGTGAGATACAACTGCATTCTTAATTGCTTCGTTGATCTTTACAACTTTAAATTCCATTGTTTTACCTACAAACTGATCGTAATCAGTTACGGGCTTCACATCTATCTGAGATCCCGGTAAGAAAGTTTCCATTCCAAAAACATCAACGATTAATCCACCTTTAGTTTTGCTTGTAACAAGACCGGTAACTATTTCGCCTGTTTTGTTTACTTCAACAATTCTCTCCCAAGCACGTGTAACACGGGCAGATTTGCGACTAAGATGAAGATTACCTTCTCTGTCTTCTTTTTCTACCACCATTACTTCTACTACATCTCCAACTTGAATACCACCTGGTATATCTCTAAATTCATTCAAAGAAATTAAACCATCACTTTTGAATCCGATGTTAACTACTGCATCAGTTTTGGTTAATGATTCAATAGTTGCCTGAATCATTTCTCCATCATTAATTTGCTTGAAAGTGTTGTCGTAAACTACATCGTACTTTTCTTTCTCTTCTTTAGAGTAGGCAGATACATTGCGTTTATCTCTGCTCCAGTCAAAATCGTCGTGAGGCGTTTCTTCTTTTGGAACATAAGCGGATTTAGCTTCTGCAACGATTTCTGCTGCAGGTGTTTCACTTGCAACAGTTTCTGCTGCATCAGTGGCGTTTGTTGTCGCAGTGGCCTCGGTTGCATCTGCAGCCTTTGGCTCCTGATCTTCTGCGTTTAGTTGTTTGTTAATATTAAATGACATAAAATAACCCGTGGTTTTTTAACGGGCTGCAAATGTACTGAAAATATCGTAATTATCGGGGGTTTTGTAGCATAAAATCAGCGAGAATTAGAAGATATTTAGCAATAGGAAAGTTAACCTTACTAAAGAAAAAGAGAGATTTTACATCAGAAAATGTACAATCTCTCTTTAATATGTCAATGGGTAATTTTAAAGTAGTGCTGCTTAAATTAGTTTCCTTTTATCATGAAAACATAATCCTGCATTTTTTCAACTTGTCCAGGTCTATCTAATCCTTTTAAAGATGGAGAGGAATTTATTTTAATTTTTTCGTTGTCTTTAATCTTTTTAACGGCTTCAATTGCACGATAAATATTAGCAGATTTAATTGCATAAACAACGCCTGTAGCATTGGTTTCTGTACTTGTTACAATGCCTACTAATTCACCAGATTTTGTGACTACAGGCGAACCACTGTTTCCTTCGTTTGCAGCAGTACTTATCTGACAAAAAACTGTATCCATTAAATAACCATTTTTTGCACTAACATATCCTTCGCCATAAACAATCTCTTGTTTTGGGTAACCTAACATGAAAATAGCTTCTCCTAATTTTGCGCCACTTTTTCTTATAGAATAGGGTAGTGAGGGCAAACGTTTAAAAGTGGTATCAGTAATTTTTAAAATCGCCATATCGTTTGCAACATCAACATACACGGTGCTTGCATTAAACTGCTCACCTGCATTATTTTCTACAATAAGGTGGTGAGATGCTTCTTTAATAACATGCGCATTTGTTACAATATAATTGTTAGCAGCATCAATCATAAAACCAGTAGCTCTAAACCTTGAATCAAAACTCGGCTTTACTTTTTCAACAACAACCCCGCTATTAACAATTTCGTTTAGTTTATTTTCAATTTTTCTTGTCTTTTCAGCTTGGTCATCAATTTTATCAACCAAAGGTTTAATATTTGTTTTGCCCCCGGTATTTACTGTTGATACAGTTGTTGCGATTAACAAAGAAACTAATCCTGCAATTGAGGCTGCCACTGCTATATCTTTTTTATAACGCTGCCAAAGTTGTATGACCCTAGATGGTGGTTCAGCTATGGTTCTGCTAAGAAAATCCTCCTGTGTTAATTTATTTTCAACCTCCGTAAGTAATGATTTAAAATTCTTTTTGTGGCTATAGCTTTCCAATTGGTTTAAAAAGAAAATCTGCTCAACCACAGCTTGGTCAAGCTCAGGATTATTTTTCCTTAACTCTTCAAAATAAATTTTTTCTTCAGGCGACATTTCACCTTTTACAAACCTTTCTGCAGCATCTATAAGTAAAGTATCTTCCATTAGTCTGTGTTTTTATATTGTGCGAAAAACAATTTTTTTAACCGCACAAGGCATTTATATTTTTGTGTTTTTGCATTATCAGCGTTCGTATAACCAAACTCCTGTGCAATAACAGTCATGTGTTTTTTTTGCAAGTAGTAAGCCTGCAATAAACTTTTACAAGGTTCGCCCACTTTGTTCATGGCACTTTCCATTATGTAAAAATCATTCTGTACTTTCAAATGGCTTTCAATCTCATCTTCAACAGGCACCGTTTCTTCCATTCCATCTGGTTGAGACGTGTACCTCTGTTGTTGTTGCAGTTTCTTTAACCACAACCTTCTTGCCACAGAGTACAAAAAAGTTTTAATTAGGCATTGTAATTCAAAATTGCCAGATTTTACCTTCTCGTAAAGTACAATTACCGTTTCCTGAAAAAGATCTGCTGCGTCGTCTTTGCTTCCCGCATTCGCCAAAACCATAGATTGTATCATCGTATAATGTTGCCGGTATAATTGCTCTATCGAAGTTTTATCCTCTGCAGCAATGCCTTCCAGTAATATTAAATCTTGTTCTAATGTACTCACCTGGTATTGTTATTTGTTAATACAAATTAATAGAATTAGTAACCCAAAATGCGCTGTAAAAATAAATTTTAAATAACTGGGTTACCTTTTTTCACTCTCGGTATTAATAATCAAATTATAATTTTAAACTTAACAAACAAACAAAATGAAAAAATTCCTTGCAATCGCAATCATCGCAGCAACTTTCACAGCTTGTAACGACGAGAAAAAAGCAGAAGAAACTACAGTAACTACAGATACAACTACTGTTGTAACTCCAGATACAACTACTGTTGTAACTCCTGATACTAGCAAAGTTGTAACTACAACTACTACTACAGTTGATACAATGAACGTAGAGAAGAAATAATTTACGATTCTTTTGACAAAGCAATCATGGCCATTCCGGGTTTCCGGAGTGGCTTTTTCTATTTTTGCAAATAGAAAATTTTTATTAACTACCCATTGTACCTTTACTTTTTAAGTTATTAAAATTTCACAAGTAAAATCGTTTGTGAAAATTGACCTAGTTATGAGAACTTTACAAACAGATTTTTCAGGACAGACAGTTAGCAATTATTTTGATGCATCTTTTTCTGATTTAAAGGAGATTTATGATCATAAAAAAGTTATCATAATTACAGAGGAGCATATTTTTAACCTGCATGCTGCAAAGTTTGAAGGCTTTAAAGTTCTTTTAGTAGAAGGCCAAGAAAAAAACAAAAACCAGGCGACTATCAATTTTATTATTGACAAATTACTTGAATTTAATATAGATAAGCAATGGTTAATTGTGGGTGTTGGTGGTGGTGTAATTACTGATATGGTAGGGTATGTAGCCAGTATATTTAAAAGAGGAATAAAGTTAGGACTTGTGCCAACTACAGTTTTAGCCATGACGGATGCTGCTATCGGTGGTAAAAACGGAATCAATGTTGGCAATTATAAAAATATGGTTGGAACTACCTATCGCCCATTATTTATTTTGTACGATTATAGTTTTCTAGAAACATTACCTAAAGAAGAATGGGTTAATGGCTTTGCGGAAATAATAAAACATGCCTGTATAAAAGATGAGGATATGTTTTACGAGCTTGAAAAAAATAATATTGATTTTTACATAAAAAATAAAATTGTTGCATCTGAATTAATTGAAAGAAATGCAGCCATCAAAACAAATGTGGTTGTGGCTGATGAGTTTGAAAAGGCAGATCGTTTTCAACTTAATTTTGGGCATACATTTGGGCACGCTATAGAAAACTTGTACAACTTACCCCATGGCAGCGCAGTAAGCATTGGTATGGTAATGGCGGCAAAAGTTTCTGAGGAAATAAACAATTTTGAAAGTGTTTTGGTTGATAGACTGAAGCAATTGTTATTGCAATATGAATTACCAGTTACTCAAAAGCTAGATAATACAGCGGTGTTGGAGTTGTTAGTGAAAGATAAAAAGAGAGCTGGCGATACAATAAATTTTGTTTTGCTAAATAGAATCGGTGAGGGTACAGTTAAACAATTGTCCTTTCAAAATATTGAATCACTGTTAGATCAAAATTTATAATGAGGGTAATAGTTTCTCCAACAAAAATTAAAGGAAATTTACTTGCACCTGCTTCTAAAAGCAGTATGCAACGTGCATGTGCGGCTGCACTGTTACACAATGGCACAACCCATATTTACAATGGCGGCATAAGCAATGATGATAAAGCAGCATTAGAAATTATACAACAGCTTGGTGCAAATGTTACAGTAACTGACGAAAAGATTATTGTTGAATCAAAAGGTTTTTCTGCTCATCTTGCTACTGAAACCAAAGATATTTCTTGTGGCGAAAGTGGCTTGTCTTTTAGAATGTTTGCACCTATTGTGGCTCTTTCTAGTTTTACAGTTAACTTGTCAGGCGCAGGTAGTTTATTGACAAGGCCAATGGGTTTTTTTGATGAAGTTTTTCCGCAGCTTCAAGTAACTATAGTATCAAATAAGGGCTTCTTACCATTACAAATAACAGGGCCACTTCAACCAAAAGATATA
>JANOTH010000389.1:0-1536 GCA_031416275.1 Ferruginibacter sp.
AAAGAAATTCCGATAGGCAGGTTGTACAAGCAGGTGGTGATGGAACGTATTTCAAGGTAAATGCACATCGGCCTAGCCAGCGCATATTATTTAATATCTCCTAATAGCGAAGATTTCTAGCGCTCCTAACTATCAGTAGAGTTAAGCGAAGCGTTCTACAGATTTTTAATAAAGAGGAGTATTTACTCATCAAACAAATACATACAAATAATCTCGGTCTACTGAGGTCTCCCAAGCCTTTGCACTCGGCAACTCACAGGTGCAAGCGTCGAGCGCTCTAAAAGTTGCGAATTGACCGACAAAGGCGAGGTAAAAATCACATAGGCATATCGTCATTATTTTCATTGTTATCAGTTTGCAACATTAAACGAATACGATCAATATGAACCTGCGACATCTGGGCTCTTTCCAACACTGATTTTGAGCCAACACCTTTTTCCTTGCTCGCCATTTGAGTCAATAAATTTTTTCGTTCTTCAAACATTCTAAGGGCGGTCCACATGGTTTCTTCTATTTTTTTTGTTTGCTCCGCTAATAAGGAGGCAGAGGTGTAAGCGTGGCCGGTATGGCAGCGAAACCGCATATCAGTATCTTTATCCATTTCCCATAATACACCGCCGCAACCAGGGCAATTAAAAGGCACCTGTTCACCCAATGTATTTACCGAAGCCAAATCACTTAATACCCGTTCTGCAATGGTGGCTTCTACTAATATATTTTTTGGTACAGGTTTTCTTTTGGTTAATTTTTGAGGAATAAGTTCATAAAGCAACGCTCCCATTTCCGCTATTGGCACACAGTAGTCAATTTTTACCTGAGCCAGCGCATTCATTGGCATAAATGGATAATCAGCATCTTCGGGGTCCTGTACTATACAAATACCACCACAACTTTTAATTACTTTAATACCTGCTGTGCCATCATCAAGATAACCGGTAAGTAAAATACCGATAACACCGTTTCCAAAAGCCACAGCGGCAGAACGAAATAATGGATCAATTGCAGGTCTTGACCTGTTTTCCTGAGCACCCTTTGTAACGAGTATTTTTAAATCTCCGTCAATCATTAAATGATGGTCAGAAGGGGCTAGATATAAATAGCCCGGTTTTAATGTATCTCCTTTTTGAGCATGTACACAGGTTAAGTTGCTTGCTTTATTGAGGGTATCTAATAATACATTGCCGGTTGCATCAGGCGAAATGTGTTGCACTACCAATATGGGCAAGGGAAAATCCATGTGCAATTGGCTTACTAATTTCTTTAAGGCATTTAATCCCCCCGCAGAAGTACCTATTACAATAACCTTGGTAATTTTAGCCTGCTTTTTTACATTGTTAGTTTTCGCCATTTTTATATTGTTGAACAGCTATAAAGTTGCAATAATTAAACCAGAGGCGGAATCCCGTTTTGTAGAAACAGTTTTAAAAAAGGAAATTTTTTAAAGAAAATAATTTTTGGAATTGGTATAAATAAATCAATTTTTAAATCTTAAATCCGCCTTTGTTGGCATCTCCAATTCGATAATACTCTTTTAAG
>JANOTH010000390.1:0-3583 GCA_031416275.1 Ferruginibacter sp.
GATAATTCATCTATCTGCGAGCCTGATAGATGCTCGTTAGGGAAACCAATGCGTGCATTTAAACCCGTAACATATTCTGTTAACTGCAATAAATGTTTTAGCTGAGAACCTCCACCCGTAAGGATGATACCGCCATTCAACATTTTATTATCGAGGCCTACCTGCTTTAAATGGAAGGTTACAAAATCCATGATCTCACTCATGCGAGCCTGGATAATATTGGCAAGATTTTTTACAGAAATTTCTTTTGCAGCCATACCACGTAAACCCGGAATGGTAATAAATGCATTTGCTTTTGTTTCATCTGCAAGCGCACTACCAAATTGTATTTTCATCTGCTCAGCCTGTGTTTTCAAAACACCCAAGCCGGTTTTTATATCATGCGTAATGTTTTCGCCACCGAAAGGAATAACAGCAGTGTGCTTTAAAATACCTTCGTAAAAAACGGCCAAGTCAGTTGTACCACCGCCAATATCTACAATGGCTACACCGGCTTCCAGATCCTGATCGCACATTACTGCGGCAGCAGATGCAAGTGGTTGCAAAACGAGATCCTGTGTTTTTAAACCAGATTTTTCTACACTGCGGTTAATGTTTCTGATAGCATTTTTATCACCTGTAATGATATGAAAATTTGCACCAACTTTTACGCCGCTGTAACCAATTGGGTTAGGAATATTTTGAAAATTATCTACCGTAAACTCCTGCGGAATTACATCAATAATCTGATCTCCCGCCGGTATGTATGTGCGGTATTGATCTGCAATTAATTTATCGATTTCATCCTGACGAATTTCATCGTCATTCTGCTGGCGAACAATATCGCCACGGGTTTGTAAACTTTTAATGTGGTGCCCTGCTATCCCTACATATACTTCGCTAATGGATAGACTTGGGTTAGATGCATAACAATTTTCCAGCGCTGTTTGAATAGCTTTAATGGTTTGGTCAATGTTTAAAACCATACCATGCTGTACGCCATTGCTGTTGGCTCTTCCAAAGCCTAAAATCTCCAGCTTGCCAAACTCATTTTTACGACCGGCAATGGCTGCAATCTTTGTAGTTCCAATGTCTAAGCCTACGATAACGGGTTGTTCCTGATTCATAGTTGTGTGTGTTTAATTTGTGTGTGTTTGTTTGTGTGTGTTATTTTAATAGTTACGAGTTTCGGGTTATTGGTTACGAGTTTTTAGAACCGATAACTTTTAACATGTAACTAATTGTTCCTTTGTCTTTCATCTTTTGTCTCGCATTTCATTTCTAATAATCATTTTCCTTGTTAATGTTTGTCTTTTTAGGCGCCGCCGGTTTCTTCACGACTGGTTTTGCAGGCATTATAACTGCAGGTTTTTTTACGACAGGTTTTGCAGCTGGTTTATCTGTAACCACTAACGGCTTTTTAATTATTGTCGCAGGTGGTCTATTTACTACCGTTGATTTTACTGCAGGCAGCTTATTTACTACAGGTGATTTTATTACGGCAGCAGGTTTTTCAATTATTACTGGGGTGACTTTTAAAATATTTGTAGGGGCAGGCGTTACTGAAGGTGCAACAAAATCTTTAGCTATACCTTCTCCTTCTCTCTCTATAGATTGCCGAATGAGTGCACTATCGGCAACTCTTTTATCAGTTTCAGGTAAAAATGTTTGAGATGAATCTGCTGATCTTCTCGCTGCATCTTCCGCAATAAATTTGATCAGCTGCATTGTTCTTAATGAATCAGCCTTTATATCTTCTTTCCCTCTTATGCTTGCAACCACCTGGTTTTTATATTGCAGGTTAATGGTACTATAACGATTCCATCCTGATTGTGTAATTACATCTTTGTAAAACAGTTTCAGTTTATCAAATTTGCTGTTTACTTCTGTAGCATCACCAAAAATAATTCGTTGCTTTCCAAGCTTTGGTACCAACTCAAAAGATCGGCTTGTGTTGATGTCTACCTGGTCTATCATAGCCATTAAAAAAGTATCTGACAATATTTTTAAACTCATATTTTTAATGCTGCAAAGCAAAGCACTATCTTCTTTTGCCAGTATGCGAGCATCACTTGTGAAGCCTGTAAACACGGGTAGTCTCGCCGAAAACTTATCGCTTAACGGCAAAATCATACAACTGCTGTCAATATAAAATGTATTGCCTGTTACTGTAAACAATCGGGCTATTGGCTCCCTTTCCTCTACTGACACTTTTAAAAAGTTATTATTATCAAAATAGAGTTCAGCATTCTTCACCCATAAATCTTTTTCCAAAGCTTTTTCTATACGACCCAGGTCGATAGAAAGCAATGATTTTTTTTGAGTACTGTCGCCACCAAAATTTTTAATAATATTATATACGTCAGTTTTATCAATAAAGAAATTACTGCTTACGCCAGAAATATTTATTTCAACACCCTTGCATACTTTTATTTCTTTGTTATGGACAGCAGATACAAGCAACACAATAGATGCTGAACCTACCAACACCCAAAGGAGATTGATAAAAAAACGGGTAATATTTTGTTTGTTGATCTTCATTAATTTTCTACAATTCTTTTTATTGGTTGTACCAAAGCGTCAATATCTCCTGCTCCTGCTGTAATAATAAGAGCCTCCCTAAATCCCTCCGCTGGAGGGACTATAAGATCCTTTAGATACTCAAGCAATTCATCTATATCTAAAATTTTTACATTTCTATTCGTCATTTTATTCAAAATTATTTCACTCGTCACGCCCTCCATTGGTAATTCTCTTGCGGGATAAATGGGCAACAAAATTGTTTCATCTGCGAGGCTCAATACTTCCGCAAAACCATCAGCCAAATCTTTTGTCCTGCTAAACAAATGCGGCTGAAAAATCACAGTGCATTTTTTCTGTGGAAACAATTCTTTAGCGCCTGTTATTAATGCCCTCAACTCTTCCGGATGATGTGCGTAGTCATCTATCAGAACTGCGTTATCAGTTTTCACTATGTATTCAAATCTTCTTTTCACCCCTGCAAATGAAGCGACAGCGGATTTAATTTTCTCTTCCTCAATCTTTACATACTTTGCTACACCTATCGCTGCTATTACGTTTTCAATGTTGTGCAAGCCACCCATGTTCAACACTACATTCTTTAATGTCCAAAAATTATTCACTACATCAAATTGGTAAGCACCGTTCTTTATCTGCAAATTTTCTATGTGAATATTTGCAGATGAATCATTAAAGCTATAGGTGCAGGTGTCAGTAATTTTAAAATCTGCTACTCTTTTTAAACCATGCTTTATAATCAAGCAACCATTGCTTTTTATTTTGGTAGAAAATTCTATAAAAGCATCTTCCATATTTTCTGCTGTGCCATAAATATCCAAATGGTCAGCATCCATTGCAGTGATAATTGCTACATCGGGTTGTAGCTTCAAAAAACTTCTGTCATACTCATCAGCTTCTACCACTGAAACTTTGTTTTCACTTGCCCAAAAATTTGTATCATAATTAGCAGCAATCCCTCCCAAATAAGCATTACAGCCAAAGCCGCTGTCTTTTAAAATATGTGCAATCATAGCACTGGTAGTTGTTTTACCATGTGTACCTGCCACACAAATATTGAAAGTAT
>JANOTH010000391.1:0-6328 GCA_031416275.1 Ferruginibacter sp.
TGTTGGAGTAGCTGTAAACGTCACATTCGTCCCTGCACATATCGTCGTTGAACTTGCAGAAGCAGAAACGCTTACAGGCAAATTCGGATTCACTGTCATCGTTACCGGCGCACTAAATATAGGATTTGGGCTGGCACATAGTTCAGACGACGTAAGTTTTATCCTAACCATATTACCTCCAGCCAGACTATTGGTTGTGTATGTAGTGGCAGTTTGCCCGGATATATCATTATAAGTAGCACCTCCATCAGTGCTTATTTGCCACTGGTATGTAGGTGAAATTCCGCCGTTTGTAGGTACACCGGCTGTAAATGTCACGCTAGAGCCCGCACATATCGTTGTTGCAGATGCAGAAATATTTACAGAAACTGTTAATAAAGGATTAACCGTCATGGTTAATACATTACTTATTCCAGTTCCAGGATCAGCACATATCTCAGAAGAGGGTGTCATCACAACCCTGATTTGATTATTATTTAAAAGTCCATTTGTTACATATGAAGCTCCTGTAGCACTTGCTATATTTGCTCCATTTAGCTGCCACTGATAACTAGGGTTAACACCTCCATTTGTTGGGGTGGCCGTAAACGTAACATCCGTTCCTGCACAAATTGTTGTTCCGGGGTTTGCAGTAATACTTACAGAAGGTGCTATCAGAGCATTTACAGCAAAAATTAATGAACCATTTACCCCGGTACTCCCATTAAAGACAGGATTAGAAGAACCGATTGAGATGGAATAATTACCTGTAGCAAGGCTTGTAGGAAGAGTGAAACTCGCAGAAATTCCTGTAATTAATGCATCCGGAGTTGTATTGTATCCCCCGCTTATATTTGTAACTGTCCCTATAGGAATAGGCGTTACCGGAAATGTGCCACCTAAATTGCTAATGTATGCAGTATAATTAGTAGACAAACTATAAAAGCTTCCCGGAATTGTACCATTAGTAACACTAAAATTTACAGTAACAGTCGACCCAGCACAAACAGGCGTACTTCCTACTAAAACGTTAGAAATATTTTGCGCCTTAATATTTAAACTTCCTAACAGTAATATCGTGCCTAGCAGTGAGCATAAATTAATTCTGCAGAATATCTTTTTAGAAATATTTTTAAAATTTGCAGCATTAATGAAAGCGTGTAAACCTGTTTTCATACCTAATAATTTTTAATAACCTTTACGACTAAGCTTTAGTTTGATTCTAGTCAAGTTTATTCCTGTATATTTTCATCGCAGTTTACATGCTTTCCTTCACAGCTTTAAGCATTAAAAACAATTCGTTTTCATTGCATAAACACATGAATTATTGCATTTAACAGCAGTTAATCTAATAGAAGATTGGATTTGGAAATGAGATTTTCCTGAGGATTTTACAAAAACTTGTAATACTACTTATTAGGGATCGTAGTATATATACTACAAATGTATAAGTAAATCTTTAATATATCAATCAAAAACCTAAAAAATTATTAAATTTTTTTGCAGGTGGGGTATTGACCGAAGAAGTTTTATTTAGAATAATTTCAAAATCTAAAATGACAAATAAAAAATTGGACCGGAATTTTTACATAAACGCTTATTTTTTAGGGTTTTGCTGTAATTACAGGTTCTTTTTAAAAAAGTATCTATATAAAAAAGAACCTCAATCAATATTGAGGTTCCCTAACATCTAACACCTAAAAATTTATTATAAAATAGTAACAGTTTTTACAATGACCGTGTTGCCTGGCCCTATTAATTGTACTTTGTACATACCCGGCGTAATATTATCCGGAAGCCAAATGGGTTGGGTTATTTTAAAACCCGAAAGTTGTAAATATCCAAGTTGGTATACAGTGCCATTTAAACCAAGCGCCCTTACCTGGTACCTACCCTCTTTTGCAATTGCGATATGCAAGAAGAGTTGCCTTGAGGTAGAAGGGTTGGGGTAAATATTCATTGACGGTTCGGCAACAGGTAGTATTAATTTAGCAACGCTACTGTAGGTTATTCTACCAATAGCATCCACCGCCCTAATCCTATAATAATTTTCGCCTATGTTGCAAGTACCCGCATCTTCACTATACACTTCGCTGCCTCCCAAATTTTTTGGAGTAATTGATTTTACATCTTTAAAGCTCAAGGTATCTTTTGCAAACTGAATTGAGTAAAGAGAAACTACCTTCTCATCATCAACCGCAAATTCAACATTTACGTAAGCGTCTTTTCTAAAAAGCTTTACATCTGTGAATTTAACAGGCGGAGGTATAGGTGCCTTTTTTGCAAAAATAATAGAAAAGCGGTTTTGTGCAGATGAAGCACTATTGCTGTTAACAGTGAAATCAACATAGGTAGTATCGCTTAAATTTATTGTTGTAGTTGAGTTTGTGTAATTGTCTTTTACGTATGCAATTCGGTCGGTTTTAGCAATGTTTTTGCCAATAACCTGGATGGTAAAATTGCGCTGTTGCAGGTTCCACATGCGTATATAAGTAGTATCTGTATCAGGAATAAATCTTCTCCGCTCAACCGCTAGTGTATTGCCACTTCTTATAAGTCCCCAATTCTCTCCGGGGTTTGTCATTTTTAAAGCATCTTGCCAATTTACACAGTTACAATAAATATCATCGTAAATGGTCATGTTTCCATCCATTAAAGTTTTGCTACCGTTGGCTCCTACTACAAACAAATTAGTACGCATGGTTTGTTGTGAAAAAGCAGTAACGCTAATTAATAAAAAACAGGCTGCAAGCTGTATGCGAAACAACATGATGTTAAATGTAGAATGCGTTTTCATGCGCTGGTTTTTTTGTCAATGCTTTGTGCACTGCGGATTAGGGTTGTAGAAATATTGAATTGGCTTGTTTTGATTAGCTAAGTAACGCAGGAATTACATTATTATTATGCAGATATGAAGTTTGCTTTCACTTTTTTATGCCGATACAACTTTTTGGGCTAAACTTATAAAAATTGTTAGTTTACTTTCTACACTAAACTTGCAGAATAGCTACGCTTATGTAAGTTGCGCAGTTACAAAAAACAATTAAACCACCTACAATCTTCGTAACAAAATTTTATTACTCTATTGTAGAGATCAAGTGTCAAACACGTTTTTTATTACTAATGAAGATTTTTCTCGTGCCTAGTAAATGGACCCGACTGTTGCAAAAATGTAAATTTTAGTTTCGGATGACAGTACGTTAATCAGATTTTATTTTTTGAAATCTATAGTGAGAAGGCTTTATGAAACTGTACCATCGTAAAGAATTGGCACCGTAAAAAAGTGAATTCTCACCTGCATAGTTGTGACGAAATGTATAGCCACATCAGGATTTATTCATTAACCTGTATAGCTATATTAGGACGAGGCAACATTCACCACTCCCCCTACCTTAGCCCTACCTATACCCTACGATACTTCATTAAAAGCCTATAGAAATGAAATCCGCCTGTTACCCCTCAGGCCAACTCCAAAAACCTCAATGCTACTTCCCGATAAAGCTTTCTCGCTAATAAACTTAGGTTAATCTAAAACATCCTCAATTTCTACTGCCCAGGCATATACTTTTTCTTCACATGCTTTAATACATCTTCCTTATAAAACAATACATCTTTAAACTTTCCTTGTGTATACATCAATAACTGGTCTGTAAAATGCGGTGACGAAGGATTGCCGCTGTTGCCACCGGCTAGCAAAGATTTTGCTTTTACTTTTTTGCCAAATTCAACAGCACAAATAAAACTGTTTCCACTTACGCCATAGCGTTTGTTGGTGCCTGCAAAATAGCGGCTGTTGTAAGAAGGCAACATGCCCCACAAAGCAGAGGCAAATTGCACAGGATAGCTTACGCCTGCATCGTTGTACACCTGGTTTACCTCGTTGCTTATGCGCTGGTAACGATTAATGCTCCCCCACTCTACCATCCAATTGCCATAGCGTTTTGTGAGATCATTGATGGTATTTGCAAAGGGCAATAGGAGATCGTTTGCTTTTGCCGTGGCTGCAAATTGTTTGGTGGTTGTTACCTGGTCTGCCTCATCTTCGTCTACATACACTTTCCTAATAGCGGCTGTCAATTTTTCTGCCCATGCTATCGCAAGCGTTGTGGCTACTGAGTTTTCGGCTACATGGTAATTCCAATTTTTTAATAATGCAATGGGTTCTTTGAGCAAAGTGTACAAAGTATCTGCAGGTGTAGTTTTGTCAAATGCGCTTATTAGAGCTGGCATAAGAACTTCAAAGGCTGCAAGGTTTTTATTGTAACCTGCGGTAATGAGTTTATCTATGGTAAAAGTATTTTCCTGTTGCAAAACTTTTACGGCATTAATACCTCTAAAGTTTTCACCATCGGGCGCCATATATTTTGGGTAATTCATTTTAAGCGGACTGCTTACACCGCTAACTGAATATGGTGTGGAGTTACAATTTTGTATAAAACCCGATGCAGGATTAATTGCCTGCACAATATCCTTTAATGCATGAGTGCCTTTCCAATTGGTGGCTGCAATACTTCCATCAATTGGTTTGCTCCAGTTGTAATTTGTACTGCGTACAGGGATGTAATTGCCGTGCCAATAAGCAATGTTGCCTTTGTTATCTGCAAACACAGTGCTGTTGCTGGTGTTGCCTTTCAGCTCCATTGTACGGGTATAATCTGCAAGCCCTTTTGCTTTTGTGCGCTGCCAGCTTTGTATTAAGCCGTTCATCATTCTGTTGCTGCTTTTTACACTTATGTATTTGTTATCTCTGTAAGCCATTACTGGGCCATGTAGTGTGTACAATGCAGCTATACTTTTTGCTTGCAGTCCATTTGCTTTTTTAATATTGATAGAAATATTTTTCTGCTGCACTTTTCTTTTTGTATTTTCAAACAAATACTCGAGTTTGTTTTCTTCTCCTGTAACATTCTCTGCATACATATCTGCAACATCAACATTGTTACTTGTGTGCATCCACCCGCAGTATTCATTAAACCCCTGGTAAATAAAAAACTGTCCCCATGTTACTGCACCATATGCATTCAACCCTTCTTCACTCACCATGTGCACTTCGGGCCTAAAATAAAAAGTAACGTGTGGGTTTATATAAAGCAACGCATTGCCTGATGCTGATTTCTTTGGAGAAATTGCAAAGCCATTGGAGCCTGTGCTTATCTCTTCAAACTTTTTTGGATCATAAGTAGATGCTGTTCTATTGCCAGTGTAAAAGTTTTTTACTTCCTCTTCTGTAATGCCGCCGGTACTGATGGCACCTATGCTGCCGTCGGTCCACAACAAGGGATACCATGGTTCAAAATGAGTGAGTAATGCAGGTTTTACGGTAGGGTTTGTATAGAGGTAATAATTGATTCCATCTGCATAAGCAATGAGTAATTTTTTTAACCATGATGTCGCTTTTTTGTAATCTGCAATGGCATCGGTGCTGTCTATCAATAGGCGAATGTACAAATCGCTGTAAAGAGAGGTATCACCATTTACTTCTGCAAGTCGTCCCAACTTTTCAATATAATTAAGTTCTACTCTTTTAAAATCATCTTCGCATTGTGCATATAATAGACCAAACACAGCATCAGCATCTGACTTACCATAAATATGCGGCACACCATAATTGTCTCTGTAAATGGTAACGCTTGCAGCCTGTTTTTTACAACGAGTTACTTCGGCGTTAGAAAGTGTTTGCGCAGAAACTGCAAAGGGAAAACAAAGGGAAAGTAGTAATAATATTTTCATGGTAGAAAATTTAAACAAATGTAAAAGGAATTAATTTCTGCGAAGTGTTAGGCGTTCTGACTGTCCGCTTCTGTTCATATCAAATACGAGGCTGTCTGTGGTTAGCTTAAAGATCTTTACCATTATTTCCTGCTGGTTTGCAGGCTTTGTAAATAGCATATCATTTTCAACTTTGTAAGTTCCTTCTTCTTTGGTACCCGCATAATCAAAACTGTAATTTCCTTTTTCATTAAAGTTGAAAGAAGCTTTGGAAGCGTCCATAGTTGCAGGTGCATTGTTTACGAGCCATTCTGTGCCCGCCCAATTACCTACAATTTTCTTATTATTCTCTGTGTTTGCACAGCTTATAAACAACATAATAACGATGGCGAAAACGCAATTTCTAATTTTCATATAAGGAGGATGTTGAGTTAGTATGGTTACCTGAGTTTGCAATGCGTTTTCTGCTCACAAAAAAATAAAGTATTCCTGTAATAGCACCGAAAAATATCATACCAATAACCCACATCGATTTTTCTGTTCTTTCAATTTTGCGAGATTGAACTACCTCGTAAATAACCATACACGCAAAAACTACATAACTAATCATAGCTATAGCCATTAACGAATCCCCATAAGG
>JANOTH010000392.1:0-1734 GCA_031416275.1 Ferruginibacter sp.
GCATCATGGGGCATTATTTCCTTTTTGCAATGTCCGCAATTGGGACAAGTAATGGTAGATTGAAAGATAAGTGTTTTCTCAATTGAAGTAGGAACACAATTTGGACAAGATTTTGCTTTCCGTTTTACAAAATGATTTATTACAGTTGCAATGAGTAGTCCAAACATTCCAGTATAAATTAATGGATGCGAAAAATAAAAATAGTATGAGCAGAAAATTAATACTGAACTGATAAGTGCAATCAGTAAAGGAAATATATTTTTGTGTTTTTTGTATGACCAATACTGTCCAAATAGTGAAAGAGCAATAAGTCCTTGAAAAATATACCAAGTGAAACCACCAAACAACTCAACACTTCCAAGTCCTAATGCAGATAAAGCGAAACCGTAAAGTGGGAAACAGCATGGTGAAAAAATTGCAGTAATAAACATTCCTGCTGTTGCGAACTTGTCAATATATGTCTTAACTGTCATGTTTTTTGGTTAAACGAAATAAAAAAGGAGGCGGATTTCCGTCCCCTTTGACTTGTTACTTTTTCTTTTCACAGCAACTCGCTGTTCCATTTGTGTATGGACAGTCAGAAGTCCCTTTTTTAGGACAGTTTTGAATAATAGGGCAATCTGCTTGTCCTTTCTTTGGACAGTTTGCATACTCAGGGCAATCTTTTGTCCCCGCTAATGGACATGTAGCACTTTTATTAGTAAACCCGTAAATAGTTCCGCTAACTACAAGTGCAACAATTGTAATGATTAACATTGCTTTCTGTTTCATTTTTTTATTTTTAAGTTTATAATTTGAATACGATACAAAGGTGCATAAGGTGAGGGGGTGGTCACCAAATCTTTTTAAAGATTTTTTTTCTTGTGTTCTTTCACGTGTTCACCAATTTTAGTTATTTCTTTAAATTTGTTCAATATTTCATCCATTTTGAACTTTGGAAATTGTGTTCTGATAAAATCAATTTTTTCTTCGTTTCCACAATTCCCAGGACACGAGTCCGCCACTTCAACAATTTTTATTGCAAGAGCTTTTCTGTAAACTTCATCAAGCAAAAGATTATAAGCCATATCAAGTCCCTTGTCCACCGCTTTGAATTGTGTAATTATTTTTTCGGGGTCTTCTTCATTATCAAGCATTTTTATAAGTCCGTTTACTTGCCCTCCGATTGTTGCCAAACGGGTTTTTATGTCATATGTGAGGTCTCTTGGTAACATAGTTAAAAATATTTTGTTAAAGGTAAACTCTGTCACGGGGTGGTCGCCAAATTTAAGTTTCTGTAGTTCGTTTTAAGTTTGCACATAACTCGTAATTATACACAATTAAGGTCGGTTTTTAATTATATTAAATTAATATCAAATCTTAACCAGAAAACATGTCTAACTGTCTTAATTATAGGCTTTTACATAAATATGTAATTAAAAATAAATTCAAAAAAAACAAAACACCCACCCTGTAAATTTGAACCAACAATAAAAAATACGCAACTTATTTTATATCAAATCAACGGACTTTAAGATCATTTGCTCATTTTTTCATAATCTGCTATCAAAAAACCAAGTCGTAACCGCCGATGGCAACATGAAGCCCAATGCAAAAAGTTTAAGCCATCGCTGGATTACCCGATGGGATGAGATATTAAAAGTCAAAGTTTAGAAGCGATTCGTTGCTCTAAACTAAATATCCAAAATTGCGGTAAGTCCATTGGAACTAATTGGAGCCGAAGTATGCTGATGT
>JANOTH010000393.1:0-3754 GCA_031416275.1 Ferruginibacter sp.
ATTTTTCGTGAATACTGTTAAACTGGTCTTTATTTTTATCAAAATCCTGTAGCCAAAACCATTGTACAATTCCGGCTTCATACAGGCGTGTAGGGGTATCGGCATTAAACTCCAGCATTTTTATTTTGCCGCTTTTATAACATAAATCAAAACGCCCGAAAATACTTGGCACATCTTCATTCCATGTTTTTTCAATGTATTCAATATAATTTTCAGGTATTTTAAATTGGCTGTACAATTTATTATCTATTACATGTTGCACTGCTTTTAAACATAGATCCCACAATGTATTGGTGGCTTTCTCTAAGTTTTCAACTTCATCAGGCGTAAAAATATAGTAAGCTGTTTCATCCCAATAAGGCACATCTGTTGTATGAAAACCAAAACCAAGTTTTTCCACTGCTTGTTGCCAATTATTGCGTGGGGAAGTTTGTATGCGCTGCATTTTATAAATTACGAATTACGAATTACGAATGTTGAATGACGAATGGGGATTCGTTTGAGGGCAGTGAGTATTATGAATTACAAAGTAAAATTACGAATTAGGGGTTGAATGCTCTTTTGTCTTTCATCTTTTGTCTTCAGTAATATTTCACTATTGACCATTCATAATTCATAACTCACCATTCACAACTAGCTTCCCACACTATATCCAGCTCTTCCAAATCCACCTCTTGTTACGCCTGCTTTATATCCATTAGTACCAATGTTAGAGCCGGTAGGTATTGCACGTGAATAATAGCCTGCACGGTTGTAAACACCATTGTTGTAATTGCCATAAGGCCTAAATGCATAGAACCACAAAGCTGCCATAGCTAAGCCGCCACCACCGTGGTGTGTACGTGCATAAGGAGCAGTGCTATCGCCACGTACATAAGTTTTATTTCCGCTGCCCCACTCAGGTTCTTTTTTTGTTTCTTTACAGCTTGCAAGTGCTGCTGTTATTAAAATAAGTTGTATTGTTTTTGACTTTTTCATTTTGTGATTTTTACAATTCTCTACTTAGTATCGAGAACGCAGAATTAAATAACCATAGAACACAATCTCCGATATTTTCGCCCCTTCCCGGGGAGATAGAGGGGGCCTTATTTCACCGTAATAAAAATCTCGTAATCTTTTTTCACTTCAATTGTTTTCGTATCACCCTCGCTGTTTTCTGCAGTCTTTGTTTCCATTCCTAAAGCGGGCACAGTATCTCTGTATTCCAGTTCTTTAAATTTATTCCCTTTAACCCAAACGGTATGTTTGGTAACAAGAATATCATTGGTACTATCCAATTGACTGACAGAAACAGCCGTTTCTACAGACCCGTTTTTGTTGATTTCATTTGTAATGTCTTCTTGCTTTTCTTCTTCGCACGAACTTAGAAGTGCTGCAAAAGCAAACGGTAAAACCAACTTTTTTATATTGCTCATTTGTGTTTTGTTAAGATTGTAAAATTACACAAAGCACAGCAGATAAATAGTAAAGTGATTTTACCGTTGGTAATATTTTGAAAGGCTTAAATCTCTTGCCCTCTCAATAGATCTTCAAATACTTCTCTTCTTCTGATTATTCTTGCATCGCCGTTTTCTATAAGTATTTCCGCTGGTTTTAAACGACTGTTAAAGTTGCTGCTCATTTCAAATCCATAGGCACCTGCATTGTAAAATACCAAATAATCTCCTTCACGTACTTCAGGTAGTGCACGGTCCCACGCAAAAGTATCTGTCTCGCATATGTTGCCCACAATTGTATAGATGCGTGAGGTTCCATGGCTGTTGCTCACATTTTCAATGTGGTGATAAGCATCGTACATCATAGGGCGGATAAGATGATTAAAACCACTATCTACGCCAACAAAAACGGCAGAGGTCGTTTGTTTAATTACATTGGCTTTTACAATTAAATAACCGCATTGGCTTACAAGGTATTTCCCTGGTTCAAACCATACCTGTAAATTTTTTCCTGTTTCAGCTTCAAAAACTTTAAATGCTTCCGCAACTTTTTCGCCTAATAAATTCACATCTGTTTCTTTGTCTCCCGGTTGGTAAGGCACTTTAAAACCGCTGCCTAAATCAATGTATTTTAATTCAGGAAAATGAGTAGCCATGCTAAACATAACATCCAGACCTTCCAAAAAAACATTGATATCTTTTATTTCACTTCCTGTATGCATATGTATACCTTCCACATGCAAGCCTGTAGCTTTTACAATACGCTCTATGTGACGCAATTGGTGGATAGAAATTCCAAATTTGCTATCAATATGTCCGGTAGATATCTTGTAATTTCCTCCTGCTAAAATGTGTGGATTTAAACGAATACAAATAGGGTAAGAATTACCGAAACGGTTTCCAAACTGTTCTAAAATAGATATGTTATCAATATTGATATTTACGCCCAATTCTTTTGCTTCCAATATCTCTTCAAAATCAACACAGTTTGGTGTATAAAGAATATTTTCTTTTTCAAAACCTGCCATCAACCCAAGTTTCACTTCGTTAATACTTACGCAATCAAGCGAAGCGCCTAAGCTGTGTATGTAACGCAGCACATTAATGTTTGTAAGCGATTTACAGGCATAAAACATTTTTGCATTACAATTGCTAAATGCATGTGTAAGTTTTTCATATTGCTGTTTTATGCTTTCTGCATAATAAACATACAATGGCGACCCGTATTGGTCTGCAAGGCTTTTTAAAGATTCATGTGAGAGCTGTTGATTCATTTTTTTGTTGATTAAATTGTTAATTGGTTTTAAAATCTTAATAAATAAAAAAGCATTTCCTTTTGAGAAATGCTTTCTGTAAAAAATCTTTGCACAATGATATTTTAAGACGCTTCCTCGGTGTCAGTTTCTTTCTGTTTATCCTGTTTTATTTCTGTTTCTTCTTCCATATCGTTCACTTCTAAGACGGTTGTTATTTCAGTAACTTCTATTATTTCGGTAACTGTTTCATGGTTGGTTTCTGCATGTATATGAGTTGGCACTTCATTTTCTATAATATGCAACGATCCCATTTCTCCGCCTGTTACATCATGCTCATGTACTATCTCTTCACCTTGCAGCTCCAGATTATTCATCTCTGTAGCTTTTACAACTTCGTTTAAATATACTTCATTAATTTTTGGTAATTCGTCAGCACTGTTTATACCAAAATAATCCATGAAGGATTTTGAAGTAGCATATATCAGTGGCTTGCCAACCGCATCTTCATTTCTTCCGCTAATGATTACCAAGTCTTTTTCCAATAATTTCTGCACAGCATAATCGCAGTTTACCCCCCGTATACTTTCTATTTCACTCTTTGTAATTGGTTGTTTGTATGCTATAATACTAAGTGTCTCCAGCGATGCTGTAGATAATCTCTTTATAAACTTATCACCATTTATAAGTGCAACCGTCTTGTGGTATTCAGGTTTTGTAAGAAACTGCCAGCCGCCGCCACTTTGCTTTAGTTCAAAGGCATAAAACTCTGAATCGTATTTTTCTTTAATTCCGTTAATGGAAGCATCTACCTGTTCAATATCAGCTCTGTCTTCTATAAACCCAAGCGCTGTGTTTATGTACTCAGTAATTTCTACAGCAGATAAAGCTTTATCGCTGGCAAAAATTAATGCTTCAATGTGTGGTATGATTTGGGAGATTTCCATTTTAATTAATTAGCTAATTTGCTGATATGCTAATTAGCTTATGGGGTCTCTAATTATTTATAGAGAATTAGAATTTAAAATATAATAAACCTTGCTATTTGAAATATTTAAATGATTT
>JANOTH010000394.1:0-4296 GCA_031416275.1 Ferruginibacter sp.
ATAGAGGAGAGTTGCTGTCATCTTCAAGAAAGAAAAATGAAAAAAGCGGAAATATGAACTTTTAAATTTTTGGGAAGAAGCAAACGACCTGCAGTGTCTAACTCAACCGGAGAAGCACCGTTCAAAAAATAGCGACGGAAGGATCTTACTTTCGGGTCAAAATCATTCAACTTACTTATGTTTGCAAAAATTGGTTTCCAGCTTTGATTTGGATAAAGGGTTAGGCATTTTTCAAATCCCCTGTTAATTACGAATTCGTTTCCATCTTCTTTCGGCAACTGTTTTTTAAACGCAGCCGGCAAAAGGAAACGTCCTTTTGTATCGATGGTGGATTCATATTCGCCTAAAAAGCTGATCATTGTTTAAAAGGGAATAGCTATTTGTAACTATCTAACACAAATTAACACTTTTTCCCACTTTAGTACACCAATTGTGAAAAACATATTTTTCCACAGCCGTAATAATGTGTACAGCCGTGGCTATTAGGGCAATTTTGCCTACTAATACTGTGTATTAAATGTGAATTGATGTGGATAGGTTGTGAATAGCTAAATTATGTAGTTATTTAGCAAGCGGAAAAGATATAGTAAAGCAACTTCCTTTGCCCAAAGTACTTTCAGCCTTTATGGTTCCTTTATGCGCTTCTACCATTGTTTTTACATAACTTAAACCGAGCCCAAAACCTTTTACATTGTGTACGTTGCCGGTATGGGCACGATAAAATTTTTCAAAAATTCGGGATACGGTTTCCTTGCTCATACCGATGCCATTGTCTTCTATTTTTATGCGAATAAGATTGCCGGCATTGCTGGTGGTAAGTTTTATTGCAGGAATTTCTTTTGAATATTTAAGGGCATTATCAAGCAAGTTATTTACAAAGTTTGTAAAATGTACTTCATCTGCCATCACCATATCTTTCGCAGCATTTAAATTTATTTCTAGCTTTCCACCTCTCTCATTTATAGGGAGTGTAATATTATTTACTGCATTCTTAATAAGCTCGTTGGCAGATAGTTTTTTTAAGTTTAATTGAACTTCTTGCTTATCGAGTAAAGCTGCTTGCAGTATGGTTTCTACCTGCTTATTCATTCTTTTATTCTCTTCTTTTATTATGCCTGTAAAGTAGGCGGTTTTCTCTTTATCGGCTACTACTTTCTCGTTTTTTAATGCATCTACAGCAAGTGAAATAGTAGCTAAAGGCGTTTTAAACTCGTGGGTCATATTATTAATAAAATCAGATTTTATTTCGCCTAGTTTCTTTTGTATTAAAAGTGTACGGAGGGTTAAGAAAAATGCTGCTATAATAATAAATGTAAAAACAATTGAACCGATGATAAACCATGTAATTTCCTTTAAGACAATGGTATTTTGATCCGGTACAATTATAACCAACTGCTCCTGTGGTGCTAAGTTTTCAAGGTTGCTTCCGCTTTCAGGAGTTAAGGGAATGAAATACAATAAATTTTTTGCAGAATCTTGAAAAGCGCTGATGAAATTCTCTGAATTAACTTGATCGCCCGTAATCTGGTCATCTGTTACAGCAAATTCAAAATGAACATTTTTTAAATCGTTAGATGCAAGCGATTCCTTTATGATATTATATATTTCCTCTTTGCTAAAACGCTGCATAACAGAATGCTTTCTAAAATCGAATTGCAATCTATCAGGCGTAATGAGAAGATCATTTTTTTTGGGGTAAATTAAAGCAAGTTTTTCGTTTGTGAGGCGAGATGCAGAGAGCGCCGTTGCTTTTGTTACATTGTCTTTAAGCCTTTGCTCTCTATAATTTTTTACACTCTTTAACCATAGTACCTGAAAAAAAATAAGCCCAAGCAAACTAATTGTAATAAGTATGGTTATAATGGGGAAAGTTTTCTTCATGAAATGATTTTGATGAAAAGTTGTGCTGCAACAACTACAAATGTAGTATTAATCACTTTTTTACGAAATAATAGTTTGTTATAACAAACAGGCAGGATATTGTTTTGGATTTGTTTCTAACGTTTGGCATTTAAAGGATTGTAATTAAGCAAATTTATTTAATTTCATCAATTATGATTGATCCTGCCAACGGCATTTTATTAATTGCAGAACCTTTTTTAAAGGACTACTCATTTGCAAGAAGTGTTGTGCTCATTTGTAAGCACAATGAAGAAGAAGGAACATTTGGTTTTTCAATTCATAAAAAATTGCACACTACCTTAGATAAGATTATCGAAGAGATGGAAGGTTTTAAAATCCCGGTATACCTTGGTGGTCCTGTGCAGACAGACACCATGCATTACATTCACCAATACCCCGAATTATTTTCAGATTCGGTTGAGATTACAGCCAATGTTTATTGGGGTGGAGATTTTGCATTGGTGAAAAAATATATAAAAGACGGAACAGTTGACGCTGCAAAAATTAAATTTTTTCTTGGGTATAGTGGATGGAGTGCTGGACAATTAGAAGATGAAATGAAAGAAAACAGCTGGATTACCTTGCAGAGTACAAAAGAACTTATTTTCGAGACGGCACCGCAAGATATTTGGCAAATCAGTTTAACTTCTTTGGGTGGTAAATATAAAATGATGATTCATTTTCCTACAGATCCACAATTGAATTAAAATTTTCACCGCAGAGAACATGAGTAAAAGAGTTTTCGCAGAGATATTTATTGAATCTTATAATTACTGATTAATTGCTTTACAAACTCCTTCACTTTCCTGCAAGACTAGCCCTGCTTATATGGTGCAGGTATCTGTTTATAAAAAATAAAGAAGTTTTAAAAGCTGAAGGCCCTGTATTAATTGCTGCCAATCATCCCAATTCTTTTTTAGATGCTATCTTACTTTGTTCGCTTTTTAAAAGACCCATATATTCTTTGGCGAGAGGAGATGCATTTAAAAATAAAATGATCCACAAATTTTTACTTTCACTAAATATGTTTCCCGTTTATAGGGTGAGCGAAGGAGTAGAAAACCTGGAAGAGAACTATAAAACATTTGATGAATGCATAGAAATATTTAAAAAAAATGGAATTGTTCTAATCTTTAGCGAAGGAAAGTGTGTAAACGAATGGCATTTGCGGCCATTAAAGAAAGGTACTGCGAGGTTGGCTATAACTGCGTGGGAACAAGGGATTGCACTTAAAGTAATTCCTCTGGGTATCAACTATCAGTCATTCAAATCTTTCGGAAAAAATATTTTTGCAAACTTTGGAAAATTCATCACCCGACATAATATTGCATTTAATAACGAAGATGCTTATGGTGCAAAAGTGCAAACTTTTAATGCTGCATTAAAATTGCAATTACAGGAATTGGTATTTGAAATAGATGCCATTAATAGCATTCAATTACATCAAATATTTTTTCAAAAAATATCCAGCTTAAAAAAGCTGATGCTTCTTTTACCTGCAATTCTGGGGTACATTTTACATGCGCCCCTTTACATTCCAGTTAAACAATTTGCTTTCAAAAAATTCGGCAAAATAGATCATTTTGATTCTGTGGTGGTTGGAATGTTGTTCATTCTTTATCCCATCTATTTAGCTATCATCACCATCATTTGTTCCTACTTCTTTGGGTTGTGGTCCGCTGTAATTTTTATATTATTTCCTTTCTGTGCATGGAGTTTTGTTCAAATTAAAAAACAGTTTTAAAAAATACAACGCATAAAAAAGCCCGCATTTACATGCGGACTTTTAAAAAATTATTATCACTATTACAATGCTACTGCGCCTTCTACAAGTACAGTTGCTTTGTTATTCAATACCTCTACAAATCCGCTTAGTATCGTATAAGAATCTGTATTAGTTTTATCTTTTAAGATCTTAAGCTTCCCGTTTTTTAATGCACTTACCAATGGCGCATGTCTGTCCAAAACTTCAAACAAACCATTAATGCCTGGTAACTGTACACCGTACACTTCGCCGCTGAATATCTTTTTTTCGGGTGTTAGTATTTCTAAAGTCATAATTAGATAATAGATATAAGTATCAAGACACAAGATAGAACACTGAATTTTTATAGAAGTTTAAGAGAGTTAAAGTACCAATCTTGTGTCTTGATACTCATATCTCAAATCTTTCTTACGCCGTCGCCGCAGCCATCAACTTCTTACCTTTTTCAATAGCATCTTCCAAAGTACCTACCAAGTTAAATGCTGCTTCAGGGTATTCATCTACCTCACCATCCATAATTGCATTAAAGCCTCTAATTGTATCTTCAATACTTACAAATACACCTTTTAAACCAGTAAATTGTTCTGCTACGTGGAATGGTTGAGATAAGAAACGCTGTACTTTTCTTG
>JANOTH010000395.1:0-13229 GCA_031416275.1 Ferruginibacter sp.
CAGCCACTTTTAGACCACGAGGTTTGTGGGGAAGATTATATTGGTTAAGCGTATTGCCATTTCATTATTTTATTTTCAATGGAATGATAAGAAATCTGGTAAAAGTAAAATAGGCACCACTTAAAATCGAATCAATAAAAGCCACTTTAAAAAAAGCGGCTTCAATACTATAAATTTATTGTTGCAATTAAACTCTAAAGTGAGCAAATGCTTTATTTGCTTCTGCCATACGATGAGTATCTTCTTTCTTTTTGTAAGAAGCTCCTTCACCTTTGCTAGCTGCAACTATTTCATTAGCTAATTTATCTGCCATGCTACGTCCGTTTCTTTCACGGCTGTAACGTACCATCCACTTAATAGATAAAGACACTTTTCTATCAGGACGAACCTCAGCAGGAATCTGGAAAGTAGCACCACCAATACGACGACTTCTAACTTCAACACCGGGTGTGATGTTAGTTAAAGCTCTTTTCCAAACTTCATATCCATCTTCACCTGTAGTTTTAGCCACCTTATCTAAAGCGTTGTAAAAAATATTGTAAGCTCCACTTTTTTTACCTTCCCACATTAAATTATTTACAAAACGAGTAACTAATTTGTCGTTAAACTTAGGATCAGGTGCTAAAGGGATTTTTTTGGGAACTGATTTACGCATTGTTTCTTAATTTTTAAGTTGGGGCTGAATTTCTTCAAGATTTAAAACTTTACTCAACCCTGTTTGTTTTGTATAAATTCTATTGAAAATCTAAGAGTTAGATTTTATTTTTTTGCTCTTTTAGTTCCGTACTTACTACGGCTTTGCTTACGATCTTTAACACCTGCTGTATCTAAAGAACCACGAACGATGTGGTAACGTACACCTGGTAAATCTTTTACCCTACCGCCACGTATCAATACGATACTGTGTTCTTGTAAGTTGTGGCCTTCACCTGGAATGTATGCAATAACCTCGATCTTATTTGTAAGACGAACTTTTGCTACTTTACGTAATGCTGAGTTTGGTTTTTTAGGAGTTGTTGTATATACTCTAGTACATACACCACGACGTTGCGGACAAGCATCAAGCGCTCTTGATTTGCTTTTCGCTTTAATAATCTCTCTTCCTTTTCTTACCAGTTGATTTATAGTTGGCATTTATATAACCTTTTTTTTCGGACGGCAAAGGTAGGAATTTATGTTTTAAAAAAACTCAAATAAATTAAAAAAGTGTCTTTTTTCTTATTTGACCTTAAAATCACTGATTTTATCCCTTTACTACCAATAATTAAAATAAAGTTTTGACTTCTCTCTCTGGTCTTTAATCTTTTGTATCTGATCTAATATCTTGTGTCTAACATCTTGTGTCTCATCTTCTACAACTTCATCATCCAACCGTTGTTATCTGTTGCTTTACCATAACGGATATTGTTAAGCATTTTCTTCACACTTGGTGCAACTTCCCAATTTTCTACGTCAAACTCCATAACATAATCTTTGTATCGCAGTTCTTTAATTAAAGATATTGTTGCAGCTGTACCTGTTCCAAAAACTTCTTTTAAAGTACCAGCTTTATGGGCTTCAATCACTTCGTCAATATTTAGCGGACGCTCTTCTACAGTTAAACCCATCTCTTTAAGCAAAACGATCACGCTATCTCGGGTAACGCCATCCAAAATAGTTCCTGTAGATAAATCTGGTGTAACTACTGTATTTCCAATAACAAACATAACATTCATGGTGCCACATTCCTGCACATACTTGTGCTCAAAAGCATCTGTCCATAACACTTGGTCGTAACCTTTCAATTTTGCTTGTGCAGTTGGATACATAGAACCTCCGTAATTTCCAGCTGCTTTTGCAAAACCAATACCACCCGGCACTGCTCGTACATATTGCTCTTCAACATATATGCGCATTGGGGTTGAGTAGTAAGGCCCTGTAGGGCTCAATATGATCATGAACTTATACGTTTCACTTGGCTTTACACCAATCGTTTCATCTGTGCTAAACATAAAAGGACGAATATAAAGAGAGTGATCTTCTTTATCAGGAATCCAGTTACTATCTAGTTTTATTAACTGCTTCATACCATCTATAAAAATTTCTTCCGGTACGCTTGGCATCTGCATTCTTTCGGCAGATTTATTAAAACGTTTAAAATTATCTAGAGGTCTGAATATGTATGGCTCGCCATCAGCGTTTTTATAAGCTTTTACACCCTCAAAAATTGATTGTCCGTAATGTATTGCTGCAAGAGATGGAGCCATTAACATAGGTTGATATGGCTTTATTTCAGGCGTTTGCCATTTTCCATTTTCATAGTCAACCTCCAACATATAATCTGTCATGTATTTTCCGAATGGAATATTATCAAGATTGATATCGTTTAACTTACTTCTTTCAATCTTTGTAATATTAAAATCTGCAGCAGCAATCATAATCGTTTATTTTTGTGCAAAGAAACGAAAAATAACCTGCAAACGGACGTATTATGAGCTTAGACGATATAAAACTGTCTCCTTTTTTAGTCAAAAAACTGTACGAAAAAACATTGGTTGTGTCATCCTTCGCTAATAATAAAAATACTGAAAAGGAAGAAATTGAAATTGATAAAACAACGACTCCTAAAACCCTAGTTAAAGAAGAACTAATACAATATCTAGGGAAAAACAACAAGCAAATTCTAATCATTGTAAATGAAAAAGATCATAAATTTTTAGGAGATGATGAGCTTAGTTTTTTAATGAACATATTAAATGCATGCAATATCACCATGGCAGATGCAGCACTTGTAAATGCCCATGATGATAAAAATGTTATCTACGAAAATTTACTCAAGAATTTTGAGCCAAGTATTATCTTATTTATCGGTACCGAGCCACAAGCCCTTGGTTTTCCTGTACAGATTCCTATGTACCAGGTGCAAGCGTATAACAAGCAGCAATATTTATGTGCGCCGTCGTTACAAAAATTATCGGCAGATAAAGAAGAGAAAAAACAATTGTGGTTGGCACTAAAAAAAATATTTTCAATAGTATAATTTGCTTTTATGAGATTAATATTTGCTACGAACAATCAAAATAAAATTGCTGAAATTAAAACAGCTTTAACCGACGGGTTAGAAATTATAACATTAAAAGAAGCGGGTATAGATATAGAAATTGAAGAGCCCTTTAATACACTTGAAGAAAATGCAAGAGAGAAAGCAACAGTGATTTTAAACCTAACACATCAAAATTGTTTTAGTGAAGATACGGGGCTAGAAGTAGCAGCATTAAATGGTGCACCGGGCGTAAAAAGTGCACGATACGCAGGCAACGAGGCTAACAATAAAAAAAACATTGCGTTGCTTCTACAAAATATGGAAGCCAAAAAAGAAAGAAGTGCACAATTTAGAACGGTAATTTGTTTACTGCTAAACAACAAAGAATATTTATTTACGGGCATTTGTGAAGGCAAAATAAATAGTGAAGAAAGAGGAAGTTTAGGCTTTGGATACGATGCCGTTTTTATACCTGATGGAACAGAAAAGACCTTTGCTGAAATGAATATGGAAGAAAAAAATAAATACAGCCATAGAAAAAAAGCATTGGTACAGTTGATTACATTTTTAAATAATTATAATGAGCAGAGTTAAATTATTGATACCCGAAAGAAAAATATTTTCTACAGAAATTGGGGTGAGAATAACTGATTTAAATTACGGAAACCATGTTGGTAACGATGCATTTGTGCGCATTATACACGAAGCAAGAGTACAATGGCTTGCAGCTGAAAATTATACTGAATTAAATATTGAAGGAGCCTCGTTAATCATGGCCGATTTAGCTGTGGAATATAAAGCTGAATCATTTTATGGAGATGTTTTAATAATTGAAATTACTGTTGGTGAAATTAGCAGAGCAGGTTTTGAATTGTATTATCAAATTAATACAAATAGAACCGGAAATAACATACTAGTATTAAAGGCTAAGACGGGAATGGTTTGCTACAATTACGATGAAAAAAAAGTACGTGAATTGCCTCAAAAATTCAGTAATTTATTAAGTTCGGTAAATTAAGCATTCCAAATTTTCCAGTTTTCTTCTGCTTGTAGTACGAGCATTTCAAAACCATTTTTTACGATACAACCATTGCTCTCCCCTTTTTGTAAAAACATTGTTTTCTCTGGTGCGTAAATCAAATCGTACAGAAGGTGATTTGCAGAAAGCAGCTTGTAAGGAATAGCAGGAAACTCATTTTCTTTAGGCGTCATACCAACAGGAGTGCAATTTATGATGATAGAATATTCACTCATAATTTTTTCGTCTATCTCATCGTAGGTGATACACGGTTGTTTATTGTTTTTACTTCTACTTACCAACAAAAAATCAATACCTAATTGTTTTAAAACATACTGCACTGCTTTAGATGAGCCCCCTGTGCCTAATACAAGCGCTTTAGTGTGCTGAGGTTGCAGCAAAGGAACCAAAGATTTTTCAAAACCCACTACATCTGTATTGTGCCCTGTTAAATTACCATCGGTAAATTTAATGCAGTTTACGGCACCAATTTCTTTTGCAGCAACCGTTACATAATTGATAAAAGGCATTACAATTTGTTTATAAGGAATTGTAACTGCAAGCCCTTTTAAAATGGCGTTATCTGTAACTAGTTTTTTAAATTCACCTATTTCTTTTATTGGAAATAATTCAAATGAGCAGTTAATTAAATCTTCATCAATAAACTTTTTATCAAAATATTTTTTTGAAAAAGAGTGACCGAGCGGATACCCAATGAGACCAAATAATTTCATACAAAAAATGAATTTTATTAAAAAGGTTTTATGGTGTTTTGTTAATGAATATGCCAGCTGTTAAAGCCGGCATATTTATTAAAAAGTTGAAAAATATTTTATTGTTGAAGGGCTGCGGGATAGTAGCATAAATACTTTTGTGAGGAACGAACAAAAGATTGCAGCGAACGGCCCGAACAAAAGCCGAATAAAGTTTTAGGGTTTACAGCCCCTAGAAAAATTACTTTTTATCCAGATAAAATTCAAAACTATCCCCTCTTAAACCAATACGCATAGCTTCTAAAGCAAGCATTTCTGAAGGTGCTATGTTACCAAGGTTTACATTACAACCAATCAACTCTAAAAAATAAAGCTGCTGTGCTTTTTGCGGTGCCTCCCACAAAATTTTTTCAGCAGGTATTTGGGTAAGTATCTCCTGTACCAAACCTTCACGCACCTCGCCACTACCTCTGTAAATACCGACATTACCTGCTTCACGAGCTTCTGCAATTACATAGCTTGCTCCTGCACTCAATTCAGCACTCATCAATTCAATCCATTTATAGGGCGGAATAATATGGGCGGCATCTTTGCTACCTACCTCACTGTATACTTTAAAGTTTTTTGCAAGTTTTTCAATATAGCCACATTTTTCTGTGTGGGGAATAGTAATTGAACCGTCGCTGACCTCTATTGTAGTAATGCCAAAATCTTTACAAACGGCAACATAATCATCAAACTGGTTGCGTATTAAAAATGCTTCAAACAGCGTACCACCAAAATAAACAGGAGCATTGTTGGCAGCATATACAGCGAGTTTATCCCTTAAATTTGGCGTAACATATGAAGTTCCAAAACCAAGCTTAACAATATCTACATGCGGACTTGCAACACTCATAAAATTTTTGGCTTCTTCAATACTTAGGCCTTTGTCCATCACCATTGTTAACCCATTAGTACGTGGTTGTGCCGTACGTTCCGGCATTTGAGAAAGATTGAAATTCATCGTAAAATATTTTGAAATCTTTAAGTTAAGCCGCAAATATATTTAAGAAAAATTAAAGCAGATTTAAGGCTATCTATTTCCCTTTTTCTTGTAGCGAGCAATAACTTCTACTACCTGTCTGTGCTTAAGTATTCGTGGGTCTAATTGAATAAACTTTTTAATAAGCTTGGGATTTTCGGCCATTGCATTTTCGAGTTGTAAAACTGCTTCTTTTGATTGGCCATCTGCAAACAGAAACATACTTTTATAGAAAAGGAAAATTGTTTTCCTGTCAGTTTGTTCGTAGGCAAACTGCGCATATTCAATGCCCTCCGTAAAAAAATCGGCGTGCAACAGGCACTTTAGTAATTCCGTCCAACCATTTATATTTTTTGGTCTTATGCGTACCACATTACCAAAACAGGTAAGTGCTTCATCGATATTATTCATCTGCATATAACACTGGCCTAATGCAAGGTTATAATCTGGCTGCATTAATTGCGTTCGCAGGGCTGTATTTAAGCATTTTATAGCACTGCCCCAAGCAGCCTCGTTCATGTATGTACAGGCAATTCTGTAATGCATACGGCTGTCTTCCGTATCCATATGACTTGCTTTTTTATAATAAAAGCGTGCCTGTGCAAAATTTTCTAATCTGTCGTAACAATGCCCAATTGCCTCATACAATACAGGTTCAGGCATCGTTAATTCTAAAACTTTTTCTAGTGATTCTATTGCAAGTTTATATTGGCGAAGGCGCAGATGGGCATCACCCATATTACGGTAAGCATTTTCAAATTTTTCGTTTATGGCTACAACGTATTGGTAGGCATCTAATGCTTTTTCGTGCAGTTTTATACCTTGGTAAGCAGCACCCAAATTAAACCAAGCCAGCTCGTTAAAAGGTTGTTCTTCAATTATTTGTTTATGAAGCGTTATACTCTCTTCGTTTCTACCCGTAAAATCTGTCCAGAAACATATTTTATACAAAGCTTCTTCATTGGCAGGGTCTTGTTTTAAAATCAAAACCAGGCAGTCAAATACTTTCTCAAAATTTTCGTAATCGTCGTATACGTCACACAATTCAAAAAGAAGATCAACTTTATCATCTCCTTCAAAATTTTCTATAGCAATTTCAAGAAGTTCAGCTGCTTTTTGATGCATATCCAAAGCCAAATAAGCGTCTGTTTTTAAAATATAAAGGTTGCTATCGGTAGTGTCTATTTTTTCGGCTTCATCAAGCAATTCTAAAGCATCTTTATACTTTTTAGTTACTAATAAAAGATTTGCTTTTAACAACAAGAGCAAAGCATTACCCGGATATTGGTTAATTGCATAATCACACACAGTGAGGGCTTCGTCAAATTTATCCTTTTCGTCAAAATATTCAACAAGTCGCTCAAAACCCTCCTGTTCTATAAAGGAGTTAGCTCTGCCCGCTCTCAAATTTTGATATTGCGCTAGTAATTCTTTTAATTCTTCTCTTTCTTGCCTATATCTATCGTTTCTCATATCTGAAGCTTATACACTGTAATTTAATGATTTATTGATAACTTTTGCCCTACGTTAATTAACTTATAAAATAATTTAACGATGTTACATACCAAAGTCTAAAAAATTTCGTTTATTGTAGTATATTTGTTAATATTTAGAAAAATGAACAAGCTATTCCGCATATTACCCCTTGTAACTTTGTTTACAATACAAATGAATCTCTCATTTGCGGATAGAGGTGTGGGTAAAAAAAAGAATAAAGTTGTTTTAAACATAAAAACACCTTCAAACTTTCAAAGTTCATTAAGTTTTAATTTGAAGAACGGGCTAAAATATACAGGTTCGTTAATTAATACCACCGTAACAACATCTGCTCCAAACTCTTTTAGCCATATTGTAACCTACCAAAAAGGTAATAGTATTTATATTTTGCCCTATAAACAAAAGACATTAGTTGCTGAAATGGGGCAAGGGTACACCGGCACAAAACTCATTATTAGGGTTCGTTAATTTATTCTCCTTTTTTTAATTGTTGGTTCTCCTCGTATGTCATCACCCTAAATCCATTTTTTGGGGCGTCAAACTTTACTGTCGTTAATTCAGTAACAATATTTATTAAGGTGTACTTAAAAACCAAATTGCCTGATGACAATTCGTATTGCACAGGTAGCCCTGCAAGTTGAGAGAATGCATTATTGTATGTTTTATTGGCAATTGTAATTAAAGGATCGAAATATACAATGTAAACTTTTCCATTATCACTTTTTGCAATAGCTTTTTTACAAGCATAGCCGTTTATGTTGGTGCTTCCCTCTTGTGTCTCAAACTTTAAGGCACTGTTGATTTGGTTTTTTTGCAACCAATTGTCTCCTGTAATTGTAATCATTAATTTTTGACCGCTGTATTCTTTCAAAATAAAACCTTTTCCTACTTTATTATCAAAAACTGTTGTTTCTGTACCTGGTGTACTCACCATTTCAGATCGACTTTTATCTTTTGTAAGAAAAATAGATAAAGTTGCACCATTTAGGGAACCTGCTACTTGTTTTTCGCCATTTGCACTTTCTATAGAAATGCTGTATTTTAACGTGCCATCAGTAATAACCTTTTGGGCAACGATTGTATTAGTACAGATTGTAAAAAAAGACAACAATATTAAATTCGCAAAAGTTTTCATTATATGTGTTTGTGCTAAGATAGTAAAATGTGTGCCGAATCTATAATTTGCAAATCACAAAAAAAGCTGCACCGATAAAAGTGCAGCTTAGTAACAAATTTTTAACTAACATTAATTCTTATTCGTCTTGTTCTTTAATTCTTGAAGTTTGCGTTGGCTCTCCTGCATCGCTTCTACCTTTTCTGCAATCTTAGATTTCTTGACAGGCTTTTTTCTATTCTCGTTTATCTGTACCAAAATCTTTTCATGGTTAATAACATACTTCTGTATAATGATTTGTAGTATCAGCGTAATTGTGTTTGAAATGGTATAGTACCATGTTAATGCAGCGGGTAAATTATTAAAAACGCCCAACAATAAAACCGGAAAAATGTAAGGCATATATTTCATTACCGGGTTACTATTATCCTGCATGTTGCTCATGCTATAAATTGATATTAGCATGCTCGTTACAACAGCAGTAAGGGTAAACAAACTTACGTGATCACCATAAAAAGGAATACTAAATGGTAATTTTAAAATTGAATCGTAAGCTGCTAGATCATTAGCCCACAAAAAACTTTTACCACGTAAATCTATATTACTTTGAAAAAAGTAATATAATGACATAAAAATAGGAATCTGCAGAAGTGCAGGCAAACAACCACCTAGTGGGCTTACACCGGCTGTTTTCCAAAGCTTCATTTGCTCCATACTAAATGCCTGTTGATCTAACTGGCCGGCTTTATCTGTAAACTTGGCTTTTAATGCGTCAACCTCAGGTTTTAATACCTTCATTTTTGCACCACTCAAATAACTCTTGTAAAGTATTGGCGAGGTAATTAAGCGAATAAGAAGTGTGAGAAGTAAAATAACAATACCCATACTTGCAATGTTTTTCTGCAAAAAATCGAACACGGGCAATAAAAAATATCTATTGATGTATTTTACAAATGAAAAAATACCCGAACCGTAGGGCACCATATTTTCCATCTGGTTATGGTATTTTTTTAAAATATTATAATCACTAGGCCCATAGTAAAATTGTAGTGCTGTGTTAGAAGTGTTACCGGCTTTTACAGTAGCCTTCAAGTTTGCAACCGATCTAAAAACGAAAGAATTACTATCGGTAGGAATTTTCCAAGCGACTGTACCCGACTCAAATTTATCTTTTGCAATTAACGCAGCAATAAAAAACTGCTGCTTTGCACCAATAAAATTTACAGGTTTTGAAAAAGATTTAGAATCATCTTTAGCAGCATGTTCAAAATCAAAACTACCTTCTTCTACAAAACCTATTTGCGATTGCGTAAGCTCATATGCGTGGTCTTTTTCAATTTGCGAAGCCTCTGTTTGCCAGAGTAAATTAATTACATTACCGGTAAACAAATTATCACCCTTTGTAATGATATTAAAATCCATCATGTAATCATTATCTCTAATGCTGTACTGGTGAACGATTTCTTTACCACCTGTAGAATCTGCGGTTCTAAAAGAAATAGTTTGGCTTTTATCTGCATTTGTAACGACAGGTAATGCAATAAAATTTATATTTTCTGTTTGGGCAGTGCTGTTTACCCCCGAGTTAATGGAATAAGATATTTTATTGAAATCTCCGCTTTGTAATAAAACTTTGGTACTGTCAAACTTTTTATATTTTTTGAGTTCCACTATTGCAGGCTGTGCACCCTTTGTATTAAAGGTAACCTTCATTACATTGTTTTCTAACGTGACCAATGAGGCCTTCACTGTATCCTGAACAAAACCTTGGGTTTGCTTAGCAATCTTTAACGAATCTGTTTTTTGCAAATCCAATTTAACTGCGTTGGAATCGACCTTAGGCTTTAAGGCAGCAATAGAATCATTAATTCTTTTTTGTTCAAGTTCGTATGTGGCTTTACTGTTGTTATTTATTAGCAACATGCCCACAAGTAATGCTCCAATAAGCCCAAAACCTATAAGTGTATTCTTGTCTATTCCCATTGTAATTAATTTTAGTATTTAGTATTTGCTGGTAATTAAAAGCCTCTCCCACAAACTATATTCCGTAAAAAATAAATGCCTGTTTGGCATTAAGGCTGCAAATGTAATTAAGTTTAAACGGCTTGCTATATTAAAAATGCCTCCATTTACGAAGGCATTTTTTGTTATACTTAGCTATTTATTATTTTTTTGCGGCTGCAGCAGGAGCTGCTTTACCTGCCGGAGCTTTTGCAGCGGCTGTTTCTTCTTGCTTTAGTTGACGAGTCATTGTTACAGAAGCAATAGGAATACGTGGAGAGTTCATGATCTCCATATTTTCTGCTTTAATATTCTCGATACGAATATTTTCATTTAGCTCCAAAGCACTAATATCAACTTCAATGTTTTCTCTGAGATATTTTGGAAGCGTTTTTACTTTTACTGACTTTATTTTTAATACCAATTTACCACCTGCTTTAACCCCCATTGGCGTACCGGTATACTTTAACGGAAGTGTTGCTATTACTTTCTTATCATCTACCAACTCAAGAAAATCAAGGTGAATAAGCACATCTGTTACTTTATTAAATTGAAGATCTTTCAAAATACAGTTGTACGATTTACCATCAACTGTAATGTTAGCAAACATAAATTCAGACGTGTAAACGATGCTTTTAAAAGCAGTTGCAGGTGCAGAAAAATTTACTTCAGTTTTACCACCGTAAATTACAGCTGGCACAAGTTGCTGAGAGCGAAGTTGGCGGGTGGATTTTTTTCCGCTGTCGGTCCTCAGTTGTCCTTCGATTGTAATTGTTTTCATTATTTAATTTTTTATGAGGTGCAAAAGTAGGTGTTTTAGGCTAAAAACCCTTTAATTTACTTTGTTCACCGCTAAAAAATTATTCTGCTGCAGGTATAGCGCTCCAATTTTCTCCGCGCCTTATCCTAATTATTTGCATATCGCTAACCTTAAACTGTTTGGCTAGCTGTGTTACTGTTTTTCTGCCTTCGTTAAGCATTTTTTTGAGCAACATAACTTTTGTGACTGTCAGTTTAATATTACGAGACGTGGCAGCGCCATGTAGGAGGCGACGTTCCATTTCTTTTATTACAAAAGGACTATTTTTCTGGTGGGCATAGTTTTCTTCCGGTGTCATCCATTTAAGATTCTTAACATCATTGTTTAATTTATCAAAATCTAAATGGGCAACAATTGTTTTTTTTGCAGCATGTTGTGGCAAAAAGTAGTCTGCTACAAGTCTGTGTACAAGTGCATGATAGTGGATTGTGCGGGCTTTTGTAATTTGTTTAAGGTAGGTTGAATAAATATTCTTAACTTTCTTTAGTTCAACTTCTACCTGGCATAAAGTATCAAAGTCAACTCCTTCGGCTTTTAACAGGCTTATTCTTTTTGAAATATTTGCAATCTTCTTCAAAAGAGCTGCAACTCGTTTTAATTCATCAGGGTTTGCAGGCTTAAAAAACTTTGTCCTAATTATTTTATAACCTTCCGTTATTGATCCGTTTAAAATATTACCATTCGATATTTTATTGAAGGTGCGTACCCTTCCAAAATTTGAAATTTCAAGGCGGTACTTATTGCTGTGTTCAAAAGGGAAATCAACATTTTTCCATTTTTCACCATAAAATGATATATGCTTTTTGTTTTCCACTAAAAGATTTTAATGTCCTTTAAGCCTTCCCTTGATAAATAAACTATTTATACTTTTATTTTCGTAAGCATTTCTTAATGCCACCGCAAACAATTCATCTACTGAAAGTATTTTAATTTTATCGCATTTTCCACGAACAGGAATAGTGTCACAAACTACCAATTCTTCCAATGCACTGCTTTGAATGTTTTCATATGCATTGCCGCTTAGAACCGGATGTGTACACAATGCTCTCACGCTTCTTGCCCCTTTTTCTTTCATTAACCCTGCGCTTTTGGCAAGTGTGCCACCAGTATCACAAATATCGTCTATCAACACTATATCTCTGTCTGTTACATCACCAATAACAACCATACTTGCAATTTCGTTAGCTCTTTTTCTGTGCTTATCGCAGATTACCATTTCACATTCAAAATAGGTAGATATTTCTCTTATTCTGTTTGCACTTCCCACATCAGGTGCAGCAAAAGTTAAGTTTTTAAGATTTAAACTTTCTATGTAGGGGATAAAAATCGCTGATGAATCTAAATGATCTACCGGTATATCAAAATAACCCTGTATTTGTGGCGCATGTAAATCCATTGTCACCACTCTATCTGCACCGGCCGCTGTAAGCATATTTGCTACTAATTTAGATCCGATTGCAACCCTTGGTCTATCTTTTCTATCTTGCCTCGCAAATCCATAATAGGGCATCACTGCAATTACTTTATAAGCTGAAGCTCTTTTTGCTGCGTCAATCATCAGCAGTAATTCCATCAAATTATCCGAAGGCGAATACGTACTTTGTATTAAAAAAACAGATCTACCCCTGATACTCTCTTGAAATTCAACACCAATTTCTCCATCGCTAAAGCGCTGCACATTTACTTTTCCTAAAGGTTCACCAAACTTTTTGGCGATTTTTTCTGCAAGGTATTGAGAGCCCGTTCCTGAAAAGATTTTTACGTTAGACTGCATGGGTTGGTAGTGAGTAGGTGAATTTTGTGCGAAAATACATTTAGTTTGCATCAATAATGAGTATGATTCATGGAAAATTCTGAAAACACCAAAACTTCTATAAAAAATTGGGCAGAAGATGATCGCCCAAGAGAGAAAATGGCACGCCATGGTGCAGAAATATTAAGTAATGCAGAGTTGTTGGCCATAATAATAAACAATGGCAACAAAGAAAAATCTGCTGTAGAGTTGGCTAAAGATATTTTA
>JANOTH010000396.1:0-5529 GCA_031416275.1 Ferruginibacter sp.
GTGAGGTTTTGCGGTGCCAGCATTTCCATTACGCCATCATCATGCTCGGCAATTGCAACGAGTGTAGGCAACATAACCTCTGCCGGTAAATCAATATCGTATTCATAGGCTAACATGGCCGCAAGCAACCCATGAGATCTTTGTGTAATAATTTTCCAACCTTGTTGATGCGATAATACAATCATAAAAAATTTTAAATATTGGTTGTTGTGAATTACATTTTACAGTAATTATTATTTGTAATAAATATGCCAAAGTTTTTTGGAGCGAATATGTTGTGGGCGTGGCAAATTCCTGTACTTCATGTTTTAATCGATCAACAAGATATTATTACTTAAATAATTGCACGGCTCATCGTAAAACTACTTTCGCTAACCGAAATTTTTAATTGCTTTCACGTGTATTTATTATCAATTTATATTTCCCATTTTATTTTTTGTTAACCTCCTTTAACTTTATGTTATAAGTGTAGTCTTAGAATACACTAACTAAAAACTGACACCTTTAAACCCAAAAGACAAAAGCCAACCACTATTTAATTTGGTTTTTGATTTACCAGAACTATGAGACCGTTACCATTGGTATTAATTTGTATTTCGATACTATTTTTTTCCTTAAATTTTATAAATTATAATATTAATGAAAAGCATAGCAAAATTGTAATAAAAGAAAAATTTGATCCCCAATTAAAAAGATTAAATACCCTTGATAAGTTAGTGAATTATGTAGATAGCAGTTGTGAAGTAAAACGAATTAGTCAAGGAACTCTAGCTTATGCAATAGAGGCAAAGAACATCGTTTCTCTTAGATTCTATCATAAGTATTCAGCTTTCAACTTAAACGAAAACTGGATTGCAGCAGTTTTAGAAAAATGTAGTTGGATGTATTTTTCTTCAAGGGTTAGGGCTGACGATATTTTAATGAAACCATATGGCTTTTGTAGCCAACAAGCAGCTGTATTAATAGAGTTGCTGCAAAGTAAAAACCTGGATTGCAGAGCAGTATTATTGCCACATCATTATGTGATGCAATGTTATGTTGAAGGAAAATGGAACTATTTCGATCCTAATATCGAACCGGAAATTTTTCCTGGACAACGTTCAAACGAAAAGTGGTTGTTTAGTCATGATTCGCTTGCCATTGCTTATAGAAAGCGGTACACGGCAGACAGTAATTTTATAAACAATACGTTCGGCAAGCCAATAAAGATTGAGTACGGTGAAACAAATGCTGTTTTGGCCCGCAATACACAAATATTCCAAAAGATAACCAAACCATTATCCAAAATTGCTTTTTTATTTCCGCTGGTATTGGTATTGGTTTTACAAAGAAAAAATACGAAAATGAAATCACGAGTATTTGTAATGATAGATGATCAACAACAGCATGTAGCATAACTATACTTTTAAGATAGTTATGCTACATGCAGATAAAAGAATTGAATGATCAAAATGTGGTTTAACTTAAACACAGAATTTATTCAATATCCAATTTGGGTAAATTCCCTCTACAAATACTACTTATTTACGATCCTCTAAATGGTATAAAATTTTGAAGTTAGAGCAGTTAGTCATTTCTAAAACTAAAAATTAAGTGCATAAAAAAGTTCTATTAATGATTGTTAAAATGTCGTGCAAAGAGAATTAATCAAAGTGGTTTCTGTTTATGTAAAATTAATTTAGCCAGAAAAATATTGCAACAATAGCTGCCGTAGTATCAAATAGTGACGTTAAATAATTCTTGTTTTTTATCATTCCGAAAGTAAGAGTGAACTATCGATCTTTTAAATAATAAGGTAGGTTTTTTATCCAAGGTTAAGGCTATAAAATAATGGGTATTTCATTCATCAAAACCGAGCTTGTGGAGAAGATGAAAAAATACTGACCGACTTATAATTGATAACAGATTTGAGGAGTTTGCACATTTTTTTATTAATATAATAACTATGAGGCTGCCTTTATTGGCAACCTCTACCAACCTTTAAATATAGTCCTGAAAATGCTGCTCCAGAATTTCTTTCAGGATTTCTTTACTTAATGGTTTTGTTTCAAAGCCTGTTACCTCTTGTATCTCTTTGGCTCTCTTTAAATCATCGGGGTTTGCAGATGTTGATAGAATTACTATAAGGACTTTTGCTTTTTGAGCTGTACTTAAATCTTTGTATTCTTCTAAAAATTCCCATCCATTCATTTTGGGCATATTCAGGTCTAAAAATATTAAATCAGGAGGCTTAATATTTTCATTTTTTAAATAGGCAATCGCTTCAAGCCCATTCATGGCAACATCAATCTTATCGACCATATTCATTTTCTCAATAATGATCTTGTGATAAAAGTTATCATCATCATCATCATCTACCAATAAAATAGTGTCTAACTTTCTTTTCATAAAATATTTTTATAAACTTTTTGGGATTGTGAAATAAAATGTAGTTTCTTCACCAAATACCGATTCCACCCATATCTTTCCGCCATGCATCTCAATAATTTTTTTGACTAGTGAAAGTCCTATGCCTGTTCCCTTATATTCTGTGCGGCGGTGTAACCTTTGAAAAATGATAAATATTCTGTCGTAATATTCTTTTTCAATACCAATGCCATTGTCTTTAATGGCAAAGAGATATTCATTTCCTGTATCACTTCCTGAAATATTTATAACTGGTGGTACATCTTTCTTTTTAAACTTAATGGCATTTATAATTAGGTTTTGAAAAACTGATTTTAGCTCATAACATTTAATGATAGGTAGTTTTTCAATGTTAATTTTAGCACCACTTTCTTCAATGGTTGCTGAGAGGTCAACCAAAATTTCGTGCAATAATTTTTCACAATCTATTGTTCGCTTCGCCATCTCTTTGCCTACCCTTGAATACTCGAGTAAATCGAAAATGAGGTTTGACATTCGTTTTGCTCCTCCTGTTACCAAACCCATGTATTTATTTATATCCTCGTTTGGCGGATATTCTTGTAGTTGTTCTGCTAATAATGTTGAGTAATTAGAGATGCTTCTTAACGGCTCCTGCAAATCATGCGAAGCCGCATATGCAAATTGTTCAATCTCTTTATTTTTTCTTTCTAACTCGATGTTGTATTTGGTTAATTTTTGTTCGGCTTTATATTGTTCATCTATATCCTGCACTGTGCCCACCATTTTTACCAAATTTCCACTGGCGTTAAGAATAATTTTTCCTCTGCCCTGACATATTTTTCTGATGTCGCCCGGTAACACAATCGTGAAGATGGAAGTCGGAAATTCCATTTCCAAGATATTTTTTTCTTTAAATAATCTTAAGGATGCTTCCACATTCTTTTTCATTCTCGCATTTGTTAACGCAACATCTTCGGGCAAAACACGTTCCATCGCTTTTTCAAAATTAACTTCAAAGCGTTCGTCGCCGTATCCATACAGGTTATACATTTCGTTTGACCATTGTACTTTGTTGGTTACTGCATCCATTTCCCAGTTACCGATTTTAGCTAAGCGTTGTGCGTTATTTAATTGTTCTTCACTTTGTTTTAATTGCTGCAAATGAAATTCAAGTTCTTCACTCATTGTATTTAAGCCAACCGCAATGGCATCAAGTTCATCACCTCTATCGCTTATCTCAAGCTTTTCAGAAAAATCTAACTGAGTAGTTTTTATGAGCGCATCCATTATGCCCACAATCCTTTTTTCATTTTCAGCTATAAAGTTTGTTTTAGATACCAGTTCTTTATCAGATTGAATTCTTTTTTCTATATTATTGGAAAGCTCTGCCGTCATCTCGTTAAATGAAATTGCAAGTTTACCAATTTCGTCATTTGAAAAAACTGCTGCCCTTGCGCTAAAATCTTTTTCTGCAATAAGCTTTGAGGCTGTTGTAATTTCCTTCAACCCTTTTGTAATGCCTCTCACCACAAAATAAGTAAGTATTAAGCCTGTAAATTCAACGGTTAAAGCAATGCTGAGTAATAATTTTAAGATTATGTTTTCCAACCATCTTGCACCTCCGCCAAGTGTTGAAGAAAAATCCTTTTCAAGTACGGTAAGTTTATCATTAATAGGGTCAAGTTCATCTACAATTGTATTTAATTTGTTTTGATTTAATTGACCGGTGGATACTTCTATGTACATTTTTTGTGCGACCGGTCGCAGACCTGTTATAACAGAATCTGCTTCTCTCCAAATATTTAATGATTTTTCAATGTAGGAAATGTTATTAAACCTTGTAAATAATTTAATCATACCATCAATATCGGCAGGATGGTTACCACCTTCTAACAAGCCTTGTTTTGCAATTGCTAAATCTGGTTTTTTCTTTAATAATTGATACAAGGTTTTTTGGTGCCCCAAAGGCACTTTCATAAAATCGTAAAACTCATGATAGTATTTTTCATTGCTTGTACGCTTATACTCTCTTAAACTGTAAACAGCATCCTTTTGCGATTTTGACCATAAGCCTTCCGCCCCAACAAAAGCCCTAACGGAGGAGAGTGTATTAACTGCAAAGTAGAGGGTACCAAGTTCAACAGCAATAAGTACCGCCATAATGCCTACCACAGAATACAGCTTCTTTGCAATAGATATATTTTTAACCCTGTTAAAAAGTTCAGCTTTAGTCATAACCAAGTGCGTTTATAAGTATTGCTTTAACCACTCCTTCGCTTCCGTTTCGTCTGTAAACATTTTTACGGGGTACGGTTGTTTTTTAAGACTGAAAAATAAATTTGCAGCCATTTTACCTACGGCAGATCGTGAAATAATTGCTACGGCTTTTGCTATGTTTGGTAGTACTTCAGCAATATAGTCACGCATCTCTTTATTCACAGGCGTTGAGTCGGTGCTATCAGAAAGCATACACACTTTTTTACCGCCTGTTATCTTCACAAATTCTTCTATTGTATTTTTTGCCTCTTCAACGGTTTGTGAAGGAACCTTTTTTGAAATAGAACAGAGTATCCCATTTTCATCAAACCACATTGTTGAAGTAGGGAAGTGGAATATTTCTGTATTTTGAGGTAGTACCATATACTATTTTAATTTGAAAAAATTCTATTTTTTAATTGAGAAATATTCTCCCCTTTATGGATTGAACGTTATAAAATTTTTATCAGATTTCTATATTTAAGTATTTGTTTTTCTTTTGTATTTGGCTTGTATTTATTCTTAAATTGTAGCAAAGATTTGTGTCCATTTCCTTATTTCGAAAAAGCAAATTAATAACTTTTCAAATTAATGTAGTCGAAATGTGGAAAGCTTTTTTGTTGAATGGCTTGGGTAGAAGTTCTTCTATAGGCAGGTGCGTAACTGCACAGTAAATTAGCGGTTGGCTGAATTTTATCCTGTGTATTTAAAGAGAGAAATATCGCATAACTACAATATTATTTATTGCTATTTTCTTAGGTGCAGAAACTACAGTTTAATCCCTAAATATCAATTATCGTATAAATATTATAAAACAGGCTATCCTTTTTTGATAGCCTGTTGGGTTTAAAATAGAAGAATTATTTATGGTTAAAACCAGCTTCCAGTAAATGTCCTGTCTGTATT
>JANOTH010000397.1:0-3751 GCA_031416275.1 Ferruginibacter sp.
TCTTGAATAAGGCTTTGTCCAATTTTCTACCAAAACAACGGCTGTTGTGTGCGGAGCATTTTTCAAAACATTGTCAACCTTATCTACATTTCCTGCTTCAATTTCTCGAATTTCTTCACGAATACTCAATAAAGCATCGCAGAAACGGTCAAGTTCAGCCTTTGATTCTGATTCCGTTGGCTCAATCATCAAAGTTCCAGCTACTGGGAACGAAAGTGTAGGAGCATGAAAATTATAATCCATCAAACGTTTTGCAACATCTTCAGCTTCAATACCCGCACTTGTTTTAAATGGACGAAGGTCTACAATAAATTCATGTGCGCAAGTTCCATTTCTACCTGTGTACAAAATTTTGTAATCGTTCTGCAACCTTGTCTTCATATAATTTGCATTTAAAATTGCAAATTCTGTACTCCTTTTTAACCCATCTGCACCAAGCATTTTTATGTATGCATAACTAATCAATAAAATACTTGCACTGCCATAAGGTGCTGAACTTACTGCATGTGTTTTTGTAATGTGTGTGTTTGCAACACCTTCCATTACATGGCCGGGTAAAAATGGTTTTAATTTGTCGTTCACTCCAATTGGTCCCATACCGGGTCCTCCACCACCATGTGGAATAGCGAATGTTTTGTGCAGGTTCAAATGGCAAACATCCGCACCAATTAATCCTGGACTTGTAAGCCCAACCTGCGCATTCATGTTTGCACCATCCATATAAACTAGTCCTCCATTTTCATGTATTAGTTCACACAAATCTTTAATGGTTTCTTCAAATACACCGTGTGTACTTGGATAAGTAATCATTAAGCCTGCAAGATTATCTTTATGTTTTTCAACCTGCGCAGCCATATCGGCCATATCAATATTACCTGCATCATCACATTTAGTAACTACAACTTTAAAGCCCGCCATCACCGCACTTGCAGGGTTAGTACCATGTGCCGAAATAGGAATTAAAATAATGTTTCTATGTGCTTCATTTCTATGTTGATGGTAGGCTCTTATTGTAAGTAAACCCGTGTACTCGCCTTGTGCGCCACTGTTAGGTTGTAGAGATGTTGCTGTAAAACCTGTTATATTGCTCAACCACTCTTCCAATTCTTTTAAAATTACCTGATAGCCTTTCCACTGGTTTGCCGGTGCAAACGGGTGAATATTGCTAAACTCAGGCCAACTAACCGGAATTAATTCGGTGGCTGCATTTAATTTCATAGTGCAACTACCAAGCGAAATCATAGAAGTGTTTAAACTAAGGTCTTTATTTTCTAACTTCTTAATATACCTCAACATCATGCTCTCACTACGGTGAGAATTAAAAACGGGGTGCGTTAAAAAGTCAGAAGTTCTTGTAAGCGAAGACGGAATATTTGTGAGTAAAGTATCGTTGCTAAAACTTGCTTCTGCAGTTTGCTGGTCTTTTACTTTTGCAAAAATGTGCAGAATATCCAGCACATCATTTTGAGTGGTTGTTTCATCCAAACTTATCAACACTTCATCTTTACCATAAAAGAAATTTATTTCAGATGCCTCTGCCGTTTCTTTTATTGCCTCACAAAAGTTTGTCTTTATTTTAAGTGTATCAAAGTAATATTTGTTTCCATTAGAATAACCCATTGCAGTTAGTTCATCGCTTAAAGTTTTTGCTAACAAACTGGTACGTTTTGCAATATTCTTTAACCCTTCAGCGCCATGGTAAACAGCATACATTGCTGACATATTTGAAAGTAGCGCTTGTGCAGTACATATATTACTTGTAGCTTTTTCTCTGCGAATATGTTGCTCACGAGTTTGCAAAGCCATACGCAAACAACGATTACCCTGCGCATCAATGGTTACGCCAATTATACGGCCTGGTATCGTTCTTTTAAACTCATCTTTTGTAGCAAAAAATGCAGCATGAGGTCCACCAAAACCCATTGGTACACCAAAACGTTGTGCGCTGCCAATGGCAATATCTGCACCCAATTCTCCCGGAGGCGTTAAAAGTGTTAAAGCCAATAAATCAGTAGCCATTATTACCAATGCGTTTGCAGCATGGGCAGATTCAATAAACTTTCTGTATTCCAAAACCTCACCATGCGCATTTGGGTACTGTACAATTGCGCCAAAATAACTTTCGTCAATTTCTGCAGTTTTGTAATCGCCAAAAACCAATTCAATATTAATTGGTGTTGCTCTGGTAATTAAAATGTCTTTTGTTTGTGCAAATATATTTTCGTCAACAAAAAACTTTGGTGCTGTTATGTGATCAGTATTTTTATTTTTATGGTTGAAGAGCATCGCCATGCCTTCCGCTGCAGCTGTTCCTTCATCTAACAAACTTGCGTTAGCAATTGGTAAGCCTGTAAGGTCTGCCACCATGGTTTGAAAATTCAATAAACTTTCCAAACGGCCCTGTGCAATTTCCGCCTGGTACGGCGTGTATTGCGTGTACCAACCTGGGTTTTCAAAAACGGTACGCAAAATCACCGAAGGCACAATCGTTCCATAATAGCCTTGACCCATGTAAGTTTTAAAAACCTTGTTTAACGCAGCCGTTTTTTTTAGTTCTGTTAGGTACTGAAACTCACTCAAAGGATTACCGGTTTGTAACGGTTCATTAGCACGAATTGCTGCAGGAACTGTTTTTGCAACAAGTTCTTCGATTGAACCAATGCCTATTGCCTCAAGCATTTGTTTTGTTTCCTGCTCATTTGGACCAATATGTCTTTGTGAAAATTCGTTTTTTTGTTGTTCGAACAAATTCATGGATATGATTTAAAATGTTATTTGGGACGTTGCAAAGGTTATATTTTGCGATGCAAATTTACACTAATACACTTATAATTACTGTTGAGATAAGGAGTAAAATGTTATTGTTGAAAAACTAAACTAAAACCTGCTTTTAAGTTGTGTAATTTAAAAGGAACTTAATAAGTAAATTTGTAAAAAATAACCAGATGACAACTGTAGCAATACGTCAAAAATTATCGGCCTACTTACAAGTTGCAGATGACAAGAAAGTAAAAGCAATGTACGCATTGCTGGAAGATGATATTAAATCTTCTGAAAGCATAAGTCTAGAACAATATAATAAGGAGTTACAGGAAGCGCTTGCAGAGGCTGATGCTGGTAATTTTATTACTCATGAGGAAATGAAGAAAAGAATTGCTAAATGGTAAGGATAATCAGATGGCCTTTTAGAGTTCAAAAAGAGTTGGACGGGATTTACAAGTATATTTCAAACGACTCTCTTCAAAATGCCGAAAAAATAATATCGGCGATATTATCTTCATCTCAAAGACTAGCCAAATCTCCTGAAACACATCCGCCTGATATATATAAGTTGAATAACGATGGTAAATTCAGGGCTTATGAATTGTACCACTATAGAATTTCTTATTACGTTAATGAGAAAGAAATAACGATTATCCGTATAAGGCATACCAAAATGAACCCCAAAGAATACTGATTAAATGGACAACAACAAATTGCTTACTAACTGGCAAAAAAAATCACTAGAGCGTACTAAATTATACAAGAAGTTTTTGCACCGTGCAGATAAAAAAACAACTTTAAGAATTCTTCCAGTTTTGGATGAGGAGGCGTATGAAAATATTAATTGCCTTACCTGCGCTAACTGCTGCAAAAACTATTCACCAAGGTTTAAAGCAACTGACGTAAAGCGTATTTCAAAAGTTTTACAAATGAAGGAAGGAGTATTTATTGAAACCTATTTACGGTTAGATGAAGATGGTGATTACGT
>JANOTH010000398.1:0-8037 GCA_031416275.1 Ferruginibacter sp.
TTCCCTTCAACTTCCATCAAATCAGTTGATTCTAAAGTACTCCTATAGATTAACAAAAGTCCGCAGGCAAAAAAACGTATCAGTATAAGGTAGGTTGTTATTTTTTTCATTATCAGTATGGCAGTAAATAGCCGGTGATAAGCATGTTTTTGCTAAGATAAAGAACCCTCCCAATAAGTTTACTTTCCCGGGTTCAAAATCTCACCAATTCTAAATAAAGCATCATCTATGTGAAAGCGTGTAAGATCACCCTGGTGTTTTAGCGCAGCAACTTTTAATTGTTGCGAAAGCTTTACTAGGTGCGCCCTCGCAATGGAGCGAAGATCAGATTGACTCAAATTTACAGGTGTTCCGTTCGATTGCCTTTGCTGTGCACTCGGAGCAGGAGCGGGTTGTTCTGCAAGCATAAAACCCATACGATCTATGTATGCCTTTTGTAGGTTTCTGCGGTAGATGTCTATCTTACTTCCTGTAGCCAATTCAGACCAAATACCTTTTTGCAATTGCCCTACCATATCGTTTGCATTATAGTCTACATTGCGCACTTCGTTCTCCATTAAACGTGTAAGGCGGTCAGGAGAAAGCAATGTATTGAGGTAGCGAACCTGCAAGCCTCTGATATTATCTACGTGGCCTGCATGTTCCATGTTATTGATGAACTTACTTTGGTTAAGCCACGTAGGCGAACTAAATACATTCTCTAATAACCAGTTTACTGCTGCCATTTGCTTTTTAGCAGCAATAGGAGTAAATACTTCACCTTGTTGCCCGGGTTTTTTACGCTCGTTTTTCACGCCACCTACATTGGTAATTACATGGCCCACATACCTTGCTAAAGAGCTGGTAAGTTCTCCATACAATTCATTTAAGTCTTCATAATCGTTGGTTTCACCTGCCGTCCAATCATACAATTTAGGCAGCACCGCTTTTAAATTTTTAAGCGCATACGTGCTTGATTTTATGGCATCATCGCCGATGTCTTCTGTCTGGCTTTCAGGGTCAAAAGATTCTCCACTGCCAAATCTATACATAGGGTTATTTGCTTTTTCTTCAATCCATTTGCCAAGCGTAGGTACTTCGTCCTGTGCACTGCGGGCATCAGGCAAATAGCGATAACCCCAATTAATTACGTAATCATCATAAGGGCCGAGTTGCCTGGTGTAGCGTACATTTTTATCTCCTGGCTGTGCCACATAATTAAAACGAGCATAATCCATAATGGTAGCTGCAATACCAAATTTATTGGTGAAGGTTGCGCTGCGCAATGAATCTACAGGGTATGCAGAACTCGCTTTCATATTGTGTGGGAGCCCAAGTGCATGGCCTATCTCATGGGTAATAACATATTTCATCATATCGCCAAGTTCTTCCATTGGCGTATTAAGGGTACGGGCTTTCGTATTAGCAGCACCCGTTTCAAGCATATACCTATTGCGGTAAGAACGTAGATGATTGTGATACCATATAATATCGCTTTCAATAATTTCTCCACTGCGTGGGTCTGAAACACTTGGCCCTACTGCATTACGGGTAGTACTTGCTACATAACGCACAACAGAATACCGTACATCTTCAGGATTAAAATCTGGGTCTTCCTGTGGCGTGGGTGGGTCTTTAGCAAGTATGGCATTTTTAAAACCGGCCTTCTCAAAAACCTTTTGCCATGCTTCTACACCCGCTTTTATGTAAGGTCGCAATTTCGAAGGCGTAGCAGGATCCAGGTAATAAACAATTGGCTTTATCGGCTCCACCAACTCACCCCTTTTGTATGCAGCTACATCTTTTGGTTCCATCCTCCACCGGCGGATGTATGAAATTTCATCAGCCTTATAAGCTTCACTACCGTAATCAATTTTATTGATATTAAAATAGCCAACACGGTCATCATTAAGGCGTGGCTGCATAGGTACTTTTGGTAACAACACAATAGATTGATTCATCAAAACGCTGATCGTACCTGAGTTTGAATTTGCCGGTGGTTCTGCTGCATCGTACGAAAGATCCTGGCGTACTTCCACATTCAGCGGAAAACTTTTCATGCTGCTGATGATGCTCCGTGTTTCATCAAGCCTTGTTACTTTATAGGCAGTACGAAGCTGTGCTGCCAAACCGCTAATGGCTTTTACATCTGTTTGAAATAAACGGGTTACTTCTATAACCGAAGATTGACGACTGCCACCATTTGCTGCAATATCAAATGCATAAATCACAGGCATGTAATTGTTAGCCTGTACAGAAATATTAATAGGCAAAGAGTCCGCAGAAAAACTTGAAACAGATTTGCTTCTCAGCAAAATTCGGTTGTCAATTTTTTCCCAAACAATAAGTTGTTCGCTTACAGACGAACCCGCATTTACAAAGCCACCGCCAAAGCCTGCAGGTATAGCAGCAAAACGGGTTATCCAAAGAAAGTCACGGCGAAGCAGGGAGTCAGGGATTTCAAAATAATATTTGGCACCTACTTTATGAACATTAAAAAGTCCTGCATCCGTTAAAGCATCTTTTGTAATTACATCACTGTAATTTTTTGGGCCTGTTCTTTGGACAGTAGGCCGCTGGCTTGTACTGTCCTGTGCATGTGCAATGCTAGCAATAAAAATAAGAATTGCCAATAGCGAAGTTGGTTTCATAAACGTTTTAATTAGAAGGGGAAGTTAGAGAAAAACAAAGAATTGTAAACCCGCTTATCATTTCTTAGGTTGGGGCTTTGAGCGTAAGAGCTATGGTGAACATTTGCAGCTGCTGTCTGTAGTACTCCTGGTCATTTTGCTCCGCTTATTCCTGTGGGGTACTACTGCCCATCCGCCAGCCACATGGCGGTATATTTTTTTTGGCTTTTGACCTAAGCGAAACGTTCGTGGCTCCACTCCTGGCGGAGGCAAGTTTTCTTACGGATAAATGGTTACACTAAAACTTCCATCAGTAACGGTTTTATATTCCGGCCCTACACCGTTTGCTCTTAATCTGCCAAAGAAAATTCCGGTAACTTTTGTATTGGTTATTTCGGTGATAATTATAAAGAAACCAAAGTTCTGTATGTTGCCAATGGTTAAATTAGATGCTGCTGAAAAGTTGCCGTTAGTTGAAGCATAGAAAGTTGAATTGATAGATTGCGGAAAGTTATTGATAGTGTATGTACCTGCAGCCAATGCGTTGCCAAAACGGGCAATATTCATTGTGAATCTTTCGGAACCTGCGCCATTTTTTCCGTTTATATGGATGCCTGCATAACCCGGGAGTGAAGTATTATCCAACCTTGCAGTGTCCGTTATGTTGAAGGTTGTGTACACACTATCTACCATAGCAACTATAGAATCTGGCGTAGCTGGTGGTAATGTATTATAAACTACATTGAAACTGCAATTACTTACACCATTCGTTATGGGGTAAATAAAAGATCCGGAAGCTGTTGCTATGCCCCCATTTGCTGCCAGAATAATTGTTTGTGCAGTACCTACAGTAAGATTTCCGGTGCCTGAAAATGAAACGCCGTTCACGACAGGTGTGGTTAAAGAATAAGAACCTGCAGTGGTTACATTAACGGATAAACTTACGGTATTGCTATTGCCTGTAGCCATGCCTATGATATAAGTGCCAGTTGGGATAGCCGCTGTACATGTATTAGGAGCACCCACAAAAGTAAAAACAGCAGCTGTACTCACCGGTGCAACAGTGCCTCCTTCATAACTATAATCTTTTTCGCAAGCGGTATATAGAAACAATGTGCTTAGCAATAAGATAAATAAATACAAACGGTTCATTGGCGTCACTTATTTTTTATAATTCCAACAATTAATGTTGTGACAAAAAAGGATAATTAAAACAATTATGAAAGTATCTGTTTAAAATATTAAGATACGAAAAAAAGAAGTGAAGGTTCTAGCCCCGATTTATTTTCCTGTAACTTTTTATCTCCTTCTCAAAATAAACATTCACGAGTTTAATTTTATTATTTTAAGGTCTTCTAAAATATCTTAGTTTTAAACCTGCATAACGATCTGCAAAATTCAGCATTGAATACATAATAATTTGATATGCAAGACATAGCTAAACGCTTTACTCAAAATCCTTTACTGTCGCCCAAAGATTTAAAGGCGAGCAAAAATGGTCTTGAAATTACCTGCCTTTTAAATCCTGGTGTATTCACTTTTCAAAATAAAACATGGTTGCTGGTAAGAGTTGCGGAGCGGCCGGCTCAAAACGATGACATTATTTCTTTTCCTGTATTAACAGCCAGTGGCGATGTAGAAATTATAGAAATTAAAAAAGATGATCCAGATTTAATTGCAACAGATGCACGAGTAATAAATTATAAAGGGATTGATTATCTCACAACGCTCTCTCATCTGCGCCTCGTTTGCAGCGATGATGGTACAAACTTTTATGAGCCTCCGGGTTTTCCTCAATTGGTTGGCGAAGGGATCTTACAAAGTTTTGGAATTGAAGATTGCAGGGTTGCATTGTTGGAAAATAAATTCTGGCTCACATTTACTGCTGTATCTGCAAATGGCGTTGGTGTTGGTTTGCGCACAACTACTGATTGGAAATCCTTTGATACACATGGTATGATACTGCCGCCGCACAATAAGGATTGTGCCATTTTGAAGAAAAAATAAACGGCTTGTTTTGCTCATCCGCCAGCCTTTCGACGTTTTATCTTTTTTCATCTTTTTATCGAAGCGAAGATTTAAGCAAACAATCACTTGCAAAAACTTTTCAGTTTTAAATATTCCATTTAGAAAGTGATGTCTCAATTCGCCTCCCTCGGAGAGCCTGCCCCGACAATTCGGGGGGTGGTCTGCAGGGTCGGGGTGGTGCACAGCCGCTGTCGTCCCAGCAGGGTTTTCGCAAAAATGATCTTTAATTATAAAGAGAGTTTTTGCGAAACAACGACTTGTAGTGAAGCTATATATTCCCTCTAATTACTAAGAAGATTTGTGGAATAGGTTAACAAAAGTGGTAAGTCTATTATTCGTCGGGGTTTCACGGATAATTGTCTTAACGCAATGAGTATTTGTGAAAACCCCGCGGGGACAAAAGCGAAGAACTTATGAAACAAGAGCCCAGACGGAGAGCATTCTACTCTAGGACTTTTAAAAATATCCCGTCAATTGATGCATTCAATCCAAATTGTCCACTGCAATAACCTTTTGTGTAATTAACAATTAAAAAGCCTTCAAAGAATCTCACTTGAAACTCGCAACTGTCGGTATCAGCAATTTTATACGTAAAGTTATTGCCTCTCATTTGTACCGTGTCCGTCGATACTTGCGCAATGTTTCTCCCCGGCGCACCAGTAACAGAAAAAATACTGAACGCTACTTTATTGTCCGTAAGCTTATTTATTTCAAAGTCGCCTTGATAGCCCTCTTCACTATATTGATAACGGTATGCACCGTAAATATCTTTAATTTCAGTTTGATAATTTGTTGTCACAATTGATGTGTCCTTTGTGGAAAGTCTTAATTGAAATTCTTGTCTGGTTTTAGGTGAAAACCAAAGGCCATTAAATACTTGTCCTTCCGGATTTCCTGTAATAATCCCTGAAATATTTCCATCGTTCTCAAATTCTAAAAGTCTATAACTTTTATCGTCTTCAATAGTACCCAGTAATCTAATAGGCTTTTTGTCTTTTGTATTGAGATAGGTAATCTCTCCAATAATCACTTTGTCGAGAATCGAATAATGAAGAAATATCGGTATTTTATTATTAATCGTTCCTACCCAACTTATATGGACTTGATTATTCTGTTCATTATTTTTTGTGGTAACAAAAGTGTTCATATTAGATATGTTCTTTTCTTTCTTACCACCACAGGCTGAAAGTAATAAGACTAAAAATATTATTGAATTTCTCATGAATTTTTAAGGTGTGTCCAAATATGCATACAATGGGCTCTTAGCTATTTGTGTGAATGATTAATCCTCCTCCTTATTTAATAGATATAGTGTTTGCAACCTTTCTATTTGATTTTCTACAGGCATCTTTTTATCAAGAAGTTTAATACTGATCAATACATTGCCTTCTATTCCCAAGAGGCGGTAACAATCTCCGGATCCATCTTGAATTTTATAAATGCTATAACTATCGTCTGTATTTTCATCAATTTTGGAAAGCTTAATGTCATTCGAAAAATCCTTTTCTTTCACTAGCCAATTGTAATAAGATGAAATTGTTTCAGCACTTGATTGGCTGGTATTAAAAAAGGGGAGGGAAGTAATTTTGAAAAAATCAAATTCTAATTGAGCAGAATCTTTGGTTGTAAAATACCCGCTACCGTTATCTCTTCGGTTAAATGTTACTACATACGCACAGGGGATTTTACTATGCCTTTCAAACTTCTTTAATGATGATTCAATGTTTGCTATTGTGTTTTGTTTGCTTTGAGCGGCGCAATCCACAATAATACAGAAGCAAATAATGCTTAAAACTTTGTACTGTTTCATATTGTTTTATTTAATGGACTTTGTAGAGGAAGATTGAATTAGTTATCTGAATAATGGTAATCTGCGAACACTCTTAAATTTAAACATATTATCTCATAATGGGTAATTTGTGATCAGTAATTGCTAATTCTTTAGCATAAGTTTTAGGAAATAACATTTTCTTCTCAGCAACTGCTCGGCTCTTGCCACACCGCTTCAGCACGTGCGGGGATTACAAAAGAATTAGACTTAAAGTATAACACCAATAACTTTCAAATCCCGCCGTACAAAACGATCTATCATAATAATAAACTTCTCGCCTTCGTTTTTCTCGCCACCACAGTTGTTCTGAAGAAAAAATAGGTCGCTCCCATGGAGCGTTGATTGTGTTCTACTTTAAGTGTTACTGACATACCTGCTCTAACGAGGCTAAGAAAGCTCCTGTGGAGCGACATTTCAGTAGATGATTAATAAGATTTATTGTATCTAGCTCCATAGGAGCGGCATGTTAAAAGTATTTCGACAACTTCCGAACAGTTGTGGTCTCGCCACGACAGTTGTTAGGAAGAAAAAATATGTCGCTCCCATGGAGCTCTGATTGTGGTCTACTTTTATTGTTACTGACATACCGCCTCTAACGAGGCTAAGAAAGCTCCTGTGGAGCGACATTTCAGTAGGTGTTTAATAAGATTCATTGTATCTAGCTCCGTAGGAGCGGTATGTCAAAAGTATTTCGGCAACTTCCGAACAGTTGTGGTCTCGCTACGAACCATTCTCTTCAATTTGCAATCGTAAATCTGAAAGAAACCTTATTTCTTCATTTTTCTTGCCACATTAAGTTCCACATAACTAAGCACACAAATAATCACAATCTCCAGTAAGAAATAAATTGTCCCAATCATTGTAAGTGATGAAAAGTAATTTATGAGAAGTTTAATTGTGAAGGCACAATAAAGCAAGTTTGCAACTCCAATAATCCTAATAAAAAGCGCCCAACGTTTTTTTAAAAATAAAAAGCAAGCAGTTGAATAAATACAAAAGCATATTGCTATAATGGAAAGGTAAGTCAGCACTGTTTCAGGCATTCCTACAACATCGTTATGCTGCCGCATTATTGCAAACAAGATAAATGCTGTTAACATAGCTCCTAAGCTGTCAATAAGAAAAAGCGTCTTGGGTTTTCCTGATAAGTGATTTATCAGTTTATTTATTATTCTTTGCACGCAAAATTTAATTAAAGGTTTTCAAGCTTTATTTATGATAAACGAAAACATAAAAATACATTTCTCCTTTTCTAGTTGGCGACTTTAATTTGCAATGACCGAGAGTCGTGCCTCTTATCCCAACAAAGTCGGTAATGAATGATTTTCGCTTTTTAAAAATCATGTTTTAAATTACATATTTATTTACTGAACCAATTGCCAATACGAATGGAGTGGTGACACGATACTGGGCACAAGCGGGGGCTAGAAAATGAACTTTGTTGTAAAACAAGAAACCGGAAATTACTGTAAATAAACTATAGCATATTTATAAAATAACAACGCACTTTTAAAATACTAATTATGAAAAAAATACTTTTTTTGTTTATATCATTTCTTTTTTCTGCTT
>JANOTH010000399.1:0-7114 GCA_031416275.1 Ferruginibacter sp.
AGGTAGAAGTTGATCCATCACCAAACTGCCACAAGTAAGTTGCAGCACCAACGGAAGTATTATTAAAAGTAAAATTATTGCCCGATACACATTGGCTAGCAGGTGCAACAAAATCAGGTGTAGGCTTTGCAAAAACAGTAACTGAATTACTCAAACTATCCTTACAACCACTGCTGTTTGTAACAACAAATTTTACGGTGTAATTAGCAGCAGTAGCAAATGTATGCGAAGGGTTTTGTGAGGTAGAAGTTGATCCATCTCCAAAATGCCACAAGTAAGTTGCAGCGCCAACTGAAGTATTATTAAAAGTAAAGTTATTGCCCGATACACATTGGCTAGCAGGCGCAACAAAATCAGGTGTAGGCTTTGGAAACACAGTAACTGATTTACTCAAACTATCCTTACAACCATTGCTGTTGGTAACAACCAATTTTACGGTATAATTAGCAGCAGTAGCAAATGTATGCGAAGGATTTTGCAAGGTAGAAGTTGATCCATCTCCAAACTGCCACAAGTAAGTTGCAGCACCAACGGAAGTATTATTAAAAGTAAAGTTATTGCCCGATACACATTGGCTAGCCGGTGCAACAAAATCAGGCGTAGGCTTTGCAAAAACAGTAACTGATTTACTCAAACTATCCTTACAACCACTGCTGTTTGTAACAACAAATTTTACGGTGTAATTAGCAGCAGTAGCAAATGTATGCGAAGGGTTTTGCAAGGTAGAAGTTGACCCATCCCCAAACTGCCACAAGTAAGTTGCAGCACCAACGGAAGTATTATTAAAAGTAAAGTTGTTCCCCGATACACATTGGCTAGCCGGCGCAACAAAATCAGGAGTTGGCTTTGCTAACACAGTAACTGATTTACTCAAACTATCTGTACAGCCATTGCTGTTGGTAACAACCAATTTAACGGTGTAATTAGCAGCAGTCGCAAATGTATGCGAAGGGTTTTGCAAGGTAGAAGTAGATCCATCACCAAACTGCCACAAGTAAGTTGCAGCACCAACGGAAGTATTATTAAAATTAAAAATTATTATCCGATATACATTGGCTAGCCGGCGCAACAAAATCAGGTGTAGGCTTAGGATTTACGACAATATTTACAGTGTCTGTTTTTGAGCATGTATTTGCAGGGTTTGTTACAGTTAAATAATACGTGGTAGATACGGGAGGACTTGCTGTTGGGTTAGATATTGCAGCGTTCGATAAATAGGTTGCAGGAGACCATGAATATACATTGCCGGTAACCGGTACAGCGCCAATGGTTACTGCGTCTCCCTCGCAGAAATTTTTATCTAAACCAGCATCTGCTGTTGCAAAGCTGTTGGTTATTTGAACATCAAGTGTATCCCTGCAACCAAATCCATTAAAAGGAATAATCTCTACATGAAGTGATGAATTTGAAGCAGGTAAAGGAGAGATCGTTGGATTTTGTCCCGTTGCTAATATCGCTGTATAATCGTTGTTCCACCAATTATAAAATTGAAACCCGGGGGGGGCAGATCCTGTTGCGGTATTTGTATTACATTGGTATTGAACATCGGCAGCTATGTTACAATCTCCAACATCTACATACGCATAACCCCAATGCGCACCTCTTGTGCAATCTGCTGTGGTAAATTCTAACCTTAAAGTCTTGCCTGCATAAGCACTTAAATTAATAAAAACTGATGCCCATGATTTGCATTTCACAGAATCATCTAGCGGCGAGTTAAAAAATCCCGGAATGGAATTGTTGGAAACATATTCATAGGAAGCACATGGTAAATATGTATTTGTTGCTACGTCCAATAACTTTGCACTAAATCTAGGTTGTTGGTATGAAAAATGCCCCGGGTCTTCAAACACAACGGCATATCTGTATGTTATAGATGCATCTGTAACACCAGCAGGTACTACTATTTGGTACGTTACTCTTTCGGCCTTTGAACCATTAATATTATTTCCGAGTTTAAGTGCATAACCACTACCATCTGGCGGCGTTGTGCTAAACAATCCATACGGATCAATGGTTGGTCCTGCTGAATATATTTGATGCCTCGTAGCGGTTGGAGCGGAGGGAGTTACTGAGATAACATTGGTACTGCCTGAGGCAAATGTTGTGCCTACAAAACAATTCCAATTCGTAAAATTTCCTAAGTCAAAACCAATATTTGGAGGGCATGGAGCTGATTGGGGTCTTGCACTGAAATTTGAATTCTTTGCATCCGTAATTTTAGTTGCTAGTGATGGGGGTTCTAAATAAATGATATTCCCTTGTATGTCTATTCTACCTTTTCTGCCATTTTTTATTATGCTCGCCTCTTTATTTTTAAAGCCATAAAAAATAGCTACATCAAGCTCCTTAACAATTGAACCATCTTTTTTTATTAAAAACCATTTATTTTTTTTAAAGGCACCGGTAACATTTTCTTTAAAATCGAAAGCAATATCATACTCACATTCAATTATAGTTTTACCTTCTTCATTTATATAACCCCACTTGTTATTTAGTTTTACAGCAGCAAGGTGGTTTGTAAAATTTCTTACTAGGTCATATTTCTCATTAGAAAGAGATTGGCCATCAGCATTTACAAAATTCCAATAATAATCCTTGTAAACTTTTGCGAAGCCTCCCTCAAAACTCTCAACCTCATTCCATTCTACACTATTACTAATTTTATTTGTTTGCTTATTTACATACTGGAAATTACCATTTGGCAATAGATTAGCCCTTACATTAATCTGGCTAAGTAAGTCATTGGATAAAAATAAAATGCTTATGATAATAATTACATTCTTCATTACGTTATCCTATTAACTTATAATTAACGTAATTATTATGCTATCGTAGAATAATATTTTATTCTATGAAAAATGCGTGTTTGTACTTGTAAATATTACTTTAAAAAGTAGGTAAAACGCTGTAGATATAACCTGCAGAAATGTAGAAAATGCTAAGCTTAGCTTGAAAAAAATATTCTTAAAAAATATCTATCCCAAATAAATCATAGCCATTTTAAACAAACGGGTTTGCCTACAGAAATTCTATTTCCTGTGTCTTTGAGTAATCCGGTTTGTAAATTTCTTTCAAAAATCACAACCTCATTGCTATTCTGGTTAGCTACTAGTAAATACTTTCCGGATGGGTCAAAATTGAAATTTCTTGGCGCCAATCCTAAACTCGATTGGTGCTCTAATAAAGACATCATACCGTCTTTTTTATTTATTCTGAAGATAGAGATTGAATTAGATTGACCACGATTGCTTACGTATAAAAAATTTCCATCAGGAGAAATGTGTATATCAGCACTTGCAGGTTTTCCATTAAAATTGAGTGGCAGAGAAGATATGGTTTGAAGTTCTTTTAAAACATTGTTTTTGGTAGAGAAAAGGGTAACCATGCCCGACAATTCTTGCACCAGATACAAATATTTACCATCACTTGATATATCAATGTGACGAGGACCGGCTCCGGCTTCTGTGGAAATGAATTTTTGCAATAATGGTTTTACAATTCCGCTTTTTTTATCAAAGCTGTAGTTCATTATCTTATCAATTCCAAGATCGGCGACATATAAAACATCATTGTTTTTATTTAAAAAAGTAGAATGTACATGCGGTGAATTTTGTCTTGTACTATCAATACTTTTTCCAGTCAATTGCACCGTTTGAGTAGAAGGCTGCAATTCACCTTTTTTATTTACAGGAAGAACTGTGAAATTTCCGCTGCTGTAATTTCCGGCAATAATCCATCTGCCGGTTTTATCTATTGTAACATAGCATGGATTATTCCCATCAGATGATTGAGAATTTATTTTTGAGAGTATACCAGACTTTCTATTAAAACTAAATGAACTTACAGAACCACCTTTACCATTCTTATCAACATTTTCATTTACGGCATACAAATATTTTTTATTAGGAGAAATTGCGATGTAAGAAGGATTTGATATCCGTACATGACTAAGCTCTCGTGCAGATCCGTCTTGGCTATTAAATTCATATAAATAAATACCTTCACTTTTTGGTGAATCATAAGTACCAATAGCCAAAAACTGTTTTTGAGAAAAGCCGGTTGATATACCAGTAAAAAAAAGAACAGCAGTAAAAAGTATCCTCATAGTCATTATAAATTATGGGTTAATAAACTAAACTACAGCTAAAATATATAAGTTCGTTCATTTTCATATTTACAGAAAAATTTTGAAATGTGAATATAGAAAAATTGCTGTTAACTTTTTAACAGACGCTCATCTCTAATGTTTAAACATTGTATATTTGTCACATCACAAAAGCCGTAAATGCAGACAACAAATAAGAAACCCTTTCTAAAAAAAATCCTTCTTATCATTCTATGTTTGATGGTAGTGGCAGGTGTTGCTATCTACTTTATTTTTACTGAAAAATTTGAGGACACCGGTAAAGAGGAGGCCGCTTACACTATTGCAGCAAATGATTTAATAAAAGAATTTCAAGAGAACGATAGCTTGGCAAACATAAAATACGTAGAAAAAATAATTTTGGTTAACGGAAAAATTGCAGAGACCGAAACAGCAGATACTAGTGTTAACATTAAAATGATAGATACCTTAACGGGTTCGTACATCATTTTTGCCTTTCAGGAGCAGCATATTAAAGCAGCAAAGCAACTAAAAGAAGGTGATATGGTCTCTATCAAGGGGTCTTGTAGTGGTGGTACTTACAGTAAGATTTTAGAAACAGAATTTATAAGCTTTAAACGTTGTGCAGTAAACAAATAAAACATTATAATTTAAAAACAAAACATGAAAAAAACGATTATTCTTTTTGCAATGGTTGGATTAGCTAACCTGGCAATTGCCCAAAAGAAACAAACAACAACATCAGCAACTATTAATTTTGATGCTACAACAAGCATTGATGCTTTGCCTAAAGCTGAAAATAAAACTGTTATTGCTAGCCTTGATACCAAGACTGGTAATGTTGCATTTGAATCAGTAATTAAAAGTTTTGCTTTTACAAATCCTCGTATTCAGGAGCATTTTAATGGTGACAAGTGGATGGATTCAGATAAGTTTCCAACTGCAACCTTTACAGGAAAAATAGGCGATATAAATGCTGTAAACTTTAAAAAAGATGGTACGTATAATGTAGCGGTAATGGGAGATTTAACATTGCATGGCGTAACTAAACCTGTAACAACCAAAGCTGTAATTACAGTTGTTGGTAAACTAATTTCAACCAAAACTGATTTTACTATAGCTTTAGCTGACTATGGTGTAAACGGTGGAGCTATTGCCGCAGGCAAGGTGGCAACAAATCCAAAGATCTCTGTTATGGCAGATTTTAAATAAGTAATTTTTTTAAAGCCCCCTTGTAAGTTAAATGCTTGCTAGGGGGCTTTTTTATTTTAAAAAATGTGAATCGTGTAACATTTCTGTTGCTAAGTGCACCCTTTTGAAAAGAGGAATAATTTGAAGGATATTCCAGCTTCATTTCTATATCGTTATTTAAGAATACATCAGTAGTTTTTATTCATTATTTTTGCAGCCTAAAATACTACGCAGATAAGCGTTTACATGAAGAACATTAGAAATTTTTGCATCATTGCACACATTGACCACGGAAAAAGTACCCTTGCCGATAGACTAATACAAAGCACCAACACCATTGGTGAACGGGATATGCAGGCGCAGGTATTGGATGATATGGATCTTGAAAGAGAAAAAGGGATTACCATTAAGAGCCATGCGATTCAAATAAATTATCCATACAAAGGGGAACAATACGTCCTCAACCTGATAGATACACCCGGCCACGTTGACTTTAGTTATGAAGTGAGCCGTGCGCTTGCAGCATGTGAAGGCGTATTGTTGTTAGTAGATGCAACGCAAGGCATACAAGCACAAACCATCAGCAATTTATATCTGGCTATAGAAAATAACCTGGAGATAATTCCGGTGATTAACAAGATAGATATGGAGGGTGCAATGATTCCCGAAGTAACCGACGAGATCATTGAATTGATTGGCTGCAAGGCAGAAGATATTGTATTGGCAAGTGGTAAAACCGGTATTGGAATAGATGAAGTTTTTGCCGCCATTATTGAGCGCATTCCTGCACCAAAAGGTGATCCAAATGCGCCATTACAAGCTTTGATTTTTGACAGTGTTTTTAACAGTTTCAGAGGAATAATTGTTTACTACAGAATTTTTGCAGGTAGTTTAAAAAAAGGGGAGAAGGTAAAATTCTTCAGTACCGAGCAAACATACCATGCAGATGAAGTTGGTATTTTAAAGCTGGGAATGGAGAAAAAAGACGAGGTCTTTTGCGGCGATGTAGGCTACATAATTACGGGAATAAAAAATGCAAAAGAAGTAAAAGTTGGAGATACGCTTACAAGTGTTGCTAACCCAACCTCAGAAAGGATTGATGGTTTTGAAGATGTAAAATCAATGGTTTTCGCAGGAATTTTTCCGGTAGATACAGATAAGTTTGAGGAGCTAAGAGATTGTATGGAAAAATTACAGCTCAACGATGCATCGCTTACATTTGAGCTAGAAACATCACAGGCATTAGGCTTTGGTTTCCGTTGCGGCTTTTTAGGTTTGCTGCACATGGAAATTATACAAGAGCGTTTGGAAAGGGAATTCAACCAAACAGTTATTACAACAGTACCAAACGTAAGCTTTATTGCATATACCACTAAACAGGAAATTATTCATGTGCACAACCCGGGTACTTTGCCTGATCCAAGCCGCACAGATAAAATTGAAGAGCCTTACATTAAAGCACAAATCATTACAAAGCCTGAATACATTGGCAATATTATGACGCTTTGCATCAGCAAACGTGGCATGCTAATTCACCAGGGCTATTTATCGCCAACCCGTGTGGAGCTTACGTTTGAAATGCCACTTACAGAAATTGTTTTTGATTTTTATGATAAACTAAAATCACAAACACGTGGTTACGCTTCTTTCGATTACCATCCAATTGGTTTTAGAGAAGCAGATATAGTTCGCATGGACATTTTATTGAACGGCGAAAAAGTAGATGCGTTAAGTGCATTAATCCACAGAAGTCGCTCAGCAGAATTTGGAAGAAAACTCTGTGAAAAATTAAAAACGTTGTTGGACAAACAACAG
>JANOTH010000400.1:0-12458 GCA_031416275.1 Ferruginibacter sp.
AGATGGCTATTGCGGCATGTCTAAAATTGAGGATGATAAATACTGTGTTTGCTATCTAACCAAAGCATCTAACATAAAAAATGCAGGCTCAATAAAAAAAGCAGAAGAAAAAGTTTTATATCAAAACCCACATTTAAAAAAAGTATTCGAAAATATGGAGCATTGTTACGATGCACCACTTTCAATTTCACAAATTTCTTTCAGCAAAAAAAACGCTGTAGAAAATAATGTTTTGATGATTGGCGATGCAGCAGGGATGATTACACCCTTGTGCGGTAATGGAATGAGTATGGCAATGCATGGCTCAAAATTAGCAGCAACGCAAATTTCAGCGTTCCTCAACAATGAAATCAGCAGACGGGAAATGGAATTAAATTACAGTAAAAATTGGAAAAATAATTTTGAAACAAGGGTTGCTACAGGCAAATTTATTCAGTATTTTTTCGGTAGAACAGTTGTAACAAATACCTTGGTGAACCTAATGAATAAAAGCAAACTTTTAACTGAAAAATTGGTTCATCTTACCCACGGGAGATCATTTTAATTACCCAATTTTTGTATCGATAGTTTTCATTAATCTGTACAATTTCTTTGTATCTCTAAGAAACTTTACGCCCTTAAAAAAACCCCAAGGCTTTATGCCCTGCTTTGCATTGTAACTACTTATTTCGTAGAGCAATTTCCAATGTTTTAATATTTCTTTATAGGCCCCACCTAAGGTATAACCTGTATCGTAAAAATGATTAGGTTCGGCACCGCAACCATTGTATTCTAAAATTGTAAAATTTTTACCTTGTTGCAACTCCTCAATGCTGTTACACATAATATCATAACGCCCATAAAAAAAATCATTAATGCTTACACTGAGTTTATCAAAAACAGCTACCAAATCATCGTTAATAAATTCTTTTAAATCTACAAAATGGGCGCCCCTATTGTGATTTGCTGCATAGCTTAAAATATACTTTTCATTTGCAGGAATTATTTTGTTCCACATTTCTGCATGTTTACTATACAAATCGCTGTGCCGTTTTTCAGCCTTTGGGTTACGTAGTATAAGTTCTTGCAAAGTATGTTGGCCATCACCTAAAACCTGTAAAGGAATTTTATGTAAGAAACCTGTAACTATTCCTTTAGGCTGATTAGGATGCCTTACGTGAAATACACTTACCTCAATAGGATAATGCACCATTTTTTGTACAATATATTCAACCGGAATAATGGAATGGTAATGTCGTATGGATGCTTCATCATCAATTTTTCTAAATAAAATACCCTGCCCACCAACTTCGGGCTTTACGATAAACGGATAAATAATATCTGACTGTTCTAATCTCATTAAAACAGAATTGAAATCCTCCCCTGGCAAAACATTAAATGTCGTTGGGTATAATTCCTTGGGTAAAAGATCATACATTTCTCTTTTTGGTTCTCCTTCCATACCGCCAAATGTGAGTTTGGGGTTACTAGGCGTAAAGAACCACACGGCACGAGACCTTAACATATACCAAGCCCAAAAGAAAGCCATAGGTGTGTATATTAATGCAAAAGGCCAGGCCTCCCAGTTCGTAAAATTTTTTAGAAGTTTTTTCAAATGGCTGATTAGCTTACAAAAATAATTGCTCTGCTGCAAACATCACTAACAAATTGTTACTTACTTTGCTAATACAAAAATTAAAGGGAATATGCATGTACCAATAATGGCTGAATTGATGGCTGCAGGTGAAACACCGGAAATATTATTTTGGGTAGGTTGCGCCGGAAGTTTTGACCAGAGAGCGCAAAAGATTACTAAAGCATTTGCCACAATTTTAGAAAAGACAAATACAAAATATGCTATACTTGGCAAAGAAGAAATGTGCACCGGCGACCCTGCACGCAGAGCAGGAAACGAGTTTATGTTTCAAATGATGGCCTACCAAAACATACAGGTATTGGATGGTTATGGCATAAAAAAAATTGTAACAGCATGCCCACACTGTTTTAATATTTTTAAAAATGAATACCCGGCATTGGGCGGTAATTACGAAGTAATACACCATGCAACATTTTTGCAGCAGTTAATTGACGATGGCAAAATAACCATGAATGAAGATGGCGCTTTCAAGGGTAAAAAAATTACTTATCACGACAGTTGTTATTTAGGCAGAGCCAACGGAATTTACGAGGCACCACGAAAAGTATTGGAGGCGTTAGATGTAGAGTTGATAGAAATGAAACGTTGTAAGAGTAATGGATTATGTTGCGGCGCAGGTGGTGCCCAAATGTTTAAAGAAGAAGAAAAGGGCGATTTGAGGGTAAATATTGAACGATCCAACGAAGCGTTGGCAACCGGTGCAAATATTATAGCCGCTGCTTGTCCGTTTTGTAATACCATGATGACCGACGGCGTAAAAAACAAAGAAATGGAGAATGAGGTGGCAGTTATGGATATTGCTGAGTTGGTAGCGGCATCGCTCACACCTATGTCGTAAAATAAAATAACCATTATGAACTTTAATATATCAGAATATCTACCGGAGGATTTTGCACCTAATTCACGTGTATGGATTTACCAAAGTGACCGCATTTTTTTTATGCAGGAGGCTTTAGAAATGGAAACGATATTGCAGCAATTTGTTGCTGAATGGAAAAGCCACGGCACACCGGTAAAAGGTTATGCAAATTTATTTTTCGGTAGATTTATTATTTTGATGGCAGATGAAAATGCTACAGGAGTGAGCGGCTGCAGCACAGATAGCTCAGTGAGGCTCATAAAAGACTTAGAAACAAAATATGCTGTATCGTTATTTGATAGGCAAATGCTCACTTTTTACATTAAAGACAAAGTAGAAGTATTGCCTTTATCACAATTAAACTATGCTTTAGAAAATAAATTCATTACTTCAGATACACTGTACTTTGACAACACTGTCCTTAACAAAGAAGCCCTCGAAAACAGGTGGATTACGCAAGCCAGTAATTCATGGCTTTCTCAAAAATTTTCTACTTTAAACATTCAAGCCTAAAATTTCCCCAAATTGTAGAACAGCAATAGGTTTTATAAAAAGACACTACGCTATTAATTTATAAATACGGTGGCACGGTTTTAACGTACCTAAAAGAAATCTGCATCGTTACGATGTTAAACCTATGCACAAAATGAATTTAAAAAGGTCACTTTTCCTCTTAAACTTGTCTTTATCGATAGCAATTACATGTACTGCGCAGCAGACAGTTATTAAAGACAGTTCATCTTATTTAAAAATTAAAGCTTCTAGTAATTACAACAAGAGCAAATTTTACAAATTATTTTGGGGAGAGCATTATCGCAAAGAATGGAATACGCCAGTGTTGGTTAAACAGGTAATGTTGGATACAATGCGTGGAGGTTTAACAGCTTACCAAACTGGAGGCAGCAGACAAACCAAATCAATTAGAGTTAGAGATAAAAACGATGGAGAATATGCTTTTAGAAGCGTAGATAAATCATTTGGTGGAGCGTTACCGGAAATTGCACTAGGAACATTTATTGAAACTTTAGCCAACGACCAGGTAACTATTTCGCATCCATATTCCGCATTAGTTGTTGCTCCACTTGCAGAAGCAGCAAAAATTTATCATGCAAAACCCGAACTTGTTTATGTACCAAAACAAAATGCTCTTGGGAAATTTAGCGATAGCACAGGTAATACACTTTATACTTTTGAACAAAGGCCTGACGAAAACTGGGAGACAGCTGCAAACTTTGGCAACTCGAAAAAAATAGTAGGCACAGACAAAATGTTGGAGAAAATATTAGAGGATAATGATAATAAAGTTGATCAAAAAGCTTTTGTAAGAGCAAGGCTATTTGATATTTTTATTGGTGACTGGGGCCGGCACGATGACCAGTGGAGGTGGGCTACTTTTAAGGATGGAAAGAAAACGACCTACGTACCTATACCGAGAGACAGAGACAATGCGTTTACAAAATTTGATGGTGTGTTGCTTAATACTTTAATAAGAGCTGCGGGAGCTTACCACCTTCAGTCCTTTGATTATAAATTAAAAAATACGAATGACTTTAGTTTTCCTGCACGAAATTTAGATCATCACCTGTTAAATGAGGTGACCGAAGAAGATTGGATAGCTATTGCAAATGATTTAAAAATTAGGCTTACAGATCAGGTAATAAATGATGCAGTAAGAAAATTTCCTCCTGAAGTATATCCAATTTCAGGGCCTACTATAGCTGCTAAACTAAAAGCTAGGAGAGAATATTTACCACAGTGGGCAGCAACCTATTGTAAGTTTTTAAATGTAGATGTAGAAATAACGGGTACCAAAGATGATGAAAAATTTGAAATAAAAAGGGTGTCAGACACAACTACCGAAATAAATATTTATAAAATAAAAAGTGATGAGGAAATTAGCCGTAAGCCTTTCTACCATAGGGTTTTTAAAAATAAGCAAACCAACGAAATAAGACTTTATGGTATAGAAGGAAATGATGAATATATTATAAAAGGTAACGTAAATAAAAGCATAAAAATACGGATGATCGGCGGGCATGATACCGATAATTACACTGATGAATCAACCGTAAAAGGACCATCACAAAAAACAAAGATTTACGACAATCCAGGTAACAACGTTGTAAAAACAAAAGAAACAGAGGTAATTACTTCCCGAGATTCTGCGATAAACCGTTATGAGTATAAATATTTTGAATACTCCAGAAGAAGAAGGATCCCTCTTTTATTTTTTGACCAAAACGATCGGCTTTTTGTTGGGCTAGCATTTTTAAGTTCTAAACAAAAATGGCGGAAAGAGCCTTTTGCTAATACCCAATATTTTGATGTAAAATATTCTATTTCTCAAAAAGGGTTTAGTACCACCTACAAAAGTGTTTTTAAAGAATTAATAGGAAAATGGGATTTAAGAAATTATGCAAACTTTGACCAAATTAGATGGAACAATTTTTATGGCTTAGGTAACAATACAGTGCTTGATAATTTAGACCGAAATTTTCATAGGGTAAGAAGCGAAGAATATTCCGGGAACGTCAATATAGATCGAGTATTTCAAAACAAACATAAATTTACTTTTGGGGTAGGTTATTCATCTTACAAAATTATTAGCGATACCGATCGATTTTTAATACAAGGCTCAGCAATAAAAGCACTAGCTATGAATGGTAATGAGGAGTACGGTGCTTTAAACGCCTCCTACATTTTCCAAACCCTTAACGATTCTATTTTACCTACCAAAGGCATTAGTTTTAAAATTGGGGGAGATTATGTAAATAACATTGGGCGAAGCATAAATAATGTTACGCATTATAGTGCAGAAACGAATTTATACGTTCCATTGAGTAAAAAATTCAGTTTAAAATTGAGAGGTGGAGGTACAACACTTTCGGGTGATCCCCAGTTTTACCAATACAATAAAATTGGCGGAAGCGAAACATTAAGAGGCCACCAAAGGGATCGCTTTTTTGGTAACCAAACTGCTTTCAACCAAAATGAATTAAGGTTTATCACAAATGTTCGGTCATACTTGTTTAACGGAAAGTTTGGTGTGTTTGCTTTATACGATCAAGGAAGGGTATGGTTAAAAGGAGAAACAAGCAATAAGGTTCAATATGCATATGGTGGCGGTTTGATACTTTCGTTTTTTAACAGGCTCAGTGTAACAGTCGCATATGCAGTATCTGCTGAGGATAGTAATATTCACGTAGGAATAGTAAAGCCTTTTTAAAAGGAATTTACTGCCAACATGTCATTTTTAGGCTTACAAAGGTTATCTTTGTGAGCCTATTTAATATAAAAGAATGCAGGAATTACTTACAAAAGAACACGACGAAACAAGGCAAGGAGAGGCATTTGCAGCGGATACGATTGAGATGGATATTCCACTTAAAAGATTTTACATAGAAAGCTATGGTTGTGCAATGAATTTTGCAGATAGCGAGGTAGTAGCATCTATTTTACAAAAACAAGGTTTTGGTGCCGTAAAAGAACCTGCCCTAGCAGATTTAATTTTAATAAACACCTGTTCGATAAGGGAGAAGGCAGAAGATACAGTTAGAAAGAGACTAACAGAATTTAGAAAATTTAAAAAAACAAATCCAGGGTTGATTGTGGGTGTTTTAGGCTGCATGGCTGAACGTTTAAAAGGAGCTTTTATAGAGCAGGAAAAACTTGTTGACTTGGTTGTGGGACCTGATGCATACAGGAGTTTACCAGGTTTAATTGAAGAGGCTTATACGGGGCAAAAAGGCGTAAATGTTTTATTAAGCAGAGAAGAAACCTATGCAGATATTTCCCCTATTCGTTTAAATAGCAATGGTGTTACCGCTTTTGTTAGCATCATGCGTGGTTGCAATAACATGTGTTCATTTTGTGTTGTTCCATTTACCCGTGGCCGGGAAAGAAGCCGTGATGCATTTAGTATTGTACAGGAATGCGAAGCTTTGTTTAACGATGGTTACAGGGAGGTAACATTACTTGGGCAAAACGTTGATAGTTATAGGTGGGAAGGAACACAAGCCCCTCCTATCCTCCCCCAAGAGGAGAGACATGGAGGAGATTCAAGCGCATATCTACATGGTGTTTTACAATCGCAAATATCTTCAAATTTTCCCTCCCCTATAGGAAGCTCAGGAGGGGCTATTACATTTGCAAATCTCTTAGAAATGGTTGCATTGATATCACCGCTACTTCGTGTACGTTTTTCAACTTCTCACCCAAAAGATATTACAGATGATGTTTTGTTTACCATACAGAAATATGAAAATATCTGTAATTATATTCACTTACCGGTACAAAGTGGAAGCAGTAGAGTACTGCAATTAATGAATAGAACTTACAGCAGAGAATGGTATATCGCAAAGGTTGATAGAATAAGAGAACTTATCCCTGATTGTGGAATTTCGACCGATATGATAACCGGTTTTTGTACAGAAACGGAGGAAGATCATCAGCAATCGTTGTCCTTATTTGATTATTGTAAGTACGATTTGGCTTATCTATATTATTATTCAGAAAGACCCGGTACGCTTGCAGAACGCAGGTTTGAAGATGATGTACCCTTAGATGTAAAAAAGAGAAGATTGCAGGAACTGGTTGATTTGTATAGAGAACATTCTTTGCGCACCATGCAAAAAGAAGTTGGTAAAACGTTTAAAATATTGGTGGAAGGTTTTTCTAAAAAAAGTGAAGAACAATTACAAGGAAGAACAGATCAGAATAAAGTAGTGATTTTTACCAAAGGCAGTTGTAAAAAGGGAGACTATGCTTTTGTAAAAATAACCCATTGCACTGCGGGTACATTGTTTGGGGATGCAGTAAGAGATTAATCTAGTTGAATTTATATACATGAAATCAATTGTCTTTTTTATAGCATTTTTTCTTGGAGCTCTAAATGGTAAGGCGCAAGAAATTGATAAATGGGAACAGTATCTTCAGGATTCTGTTTATAAAGCTGACGATAATAATTATGTTTATTTGTACAAAACAAAAGGCGGTGTTAAACAGAAATTGATAAGGTATTCTTTGAAAGGTGGCAGATATATTATTGCAACAGTTTATGGCGATACTTTAGCCGATACTAAAGCAGTTATTTCGCCAAATTTATTTCAAATTGTGTACGACAATTACTATAATTTGAAGGAGTTACCTAAGTACTTGCACAACAAGAAATATAGTGAGTATTTACATAAGCAATTTCACAACAATAAAGTAGATTTCTCACAGCTCGGGATTAGGTATGCGGATCTTCATTTCAACCATTTCCCAAAATTTTCTGCAGAACAAATCTCTAAGGAGAAAAAAAACATTGCAGATGCAATGAAAATTGTTAATGAGCTTTATTTGCTGTTAGAAACATTTGAAAAGAAACAAGAAACGATAAATTAAAATTTTATGATAAAAATGGTTATCGCTATTAAATATATTATTCTGTTATTTGGGCTTAGTTGTGTTTCTAGTTTATTTGGTAAAAATAATTCAAACAATGTAGGATTGGGCATTGCAGCAGCAGGTTGTTTAATAGCATTTGCGCTAATTGAAAATAACGATGTAAGAGAAAGCAATAAAGAATAGATTTTGAAAAAGCACGATAAAACAATAAATGTGTTAGAGGTATCTATTCTAGTTAAATAGAATGGACACAAAAATATATACATGCAGCCTATACTTAAAAATAATTTAGAATATATTAAGATATTATGCAAAGAGCATAATATAAAAGAATTGTACGCATTTGGATCGGCAGTTGATGGAAATTTTACAAATGAAAGTGATATCGATTTATTGTACGAAATGGATTATTCAGGATTTGATTTTAAAGATCTTAAAAACATACCCTACGATCCATTTTTAGTTTTCTTCGATTTGAAAGAAAAGTTAGAAAAGCTTTTTAATAAAAAGGTAGACTTAATTCCAAATCAAAATTTTAAGAACAAATATTTCTTAAACGAGCTAGAAAAAACCAAGACTTTGTTGTATGGGAAATCACTCAGTTGAAAAATATCTTAGCGATGTTCTTATTTACATTGAGGAATTAGAAACCTTCAAAAACGATATATCATTAGATAATATCTCAAAGCCTATAAATAAATGGTCGGTGGAAAGGGCATTGAGTATTATCGGCGAGGCTTTGTCTAAAGCAGAAAGACTCAATCCAAATTTGGCGGTAACAAACATTAAACAAATTATTGGGCTAAGGCATATTTTGGTTCATGATTACGACAAAATTGACGCCCCAAGATTGTTTTTAATCTTACAGAAAAATCTTCCTTTATTAAAAGAAGAAGTTGAAAATATATTAAGCAATAAATAATATGGATTTACAATCAATAAAAAACAGGTTCGCAATCATAGGAAATTCTCCTGCACTTAATTACGCACTCAATGTAGCATCCCAAGTTTCTAATACAGATTTGAGTGTGCTTATCAATGGTGAAAGTGGCGTTGGTAAAGAAGTATTTGCGCATATTATTCACGCACTCTCAGCCCGTAAGCACAATCCTTTTATTGCGGTTAACTGCGGTGCAATACCTGAGGGCACCATAGATTCAGAATTGTTTGGTCATGAAAAAGGATCTTTTACAGGCGCAACAGATGGGCGCAAAGGATATTTTGAAACAGTAAACGGTGGTACTATTTTTCTTGATGAAATTGGTGAAATGCCACTCGGCACACAGGCTAGATTATTGAGGGTTTTAGAGGCAGGCGAGTACATTCGTGTAGGTAGCAGTAAAGTGCAAAAAACAGATGTTAGGGTTATTGCTGCCACCAATAAAGAGTTGTTAGAATATACAAGCAAAGGGCGCTTTAGAGAAGATCTATATTACCGTTTAAACACAGTACCAATTCGGGTTCCGGCGCTGCGTGACCGCAAAGAAGATATTATATTATTGTTTAGAAAATTTACCGCTGATTTTGCAGATAAGTATAAAACAGGATCTGTACAGCTAGACGAAGAGGCCAGAAATACGTTATCTCAATACAGCTTTCCGGGTAATGTAAGAGAGCTAAAAAACCTTGCTGAACAAATCTCTGTTTTAAGTAAAGACAAAAATGTAAATGGCGAGCAACTTCGTTCATTTTTACCTCAAAATAACAACTCAAGGTTTCCGGTGCTAGCTGCAAATGCTAATAAAGAAAGCCATTCAGAATTTGCCAATGAAAGAGAAATTTTATACAAACTTTTCTTTGATATGAAGAAGGATGTAAACGAGTTGAAGAAAATGTTTTTTGATATTTTACAGAATCCATCTCAAGTGCCGTCGGCAGCCAACTTTAGTGCAGATGGTAATTTTAGAGAATTAAATCCTTTGGCATCATCGTCAACCAACAACGGTTACGCTCCTGCATCGGCCCAACCTGTTATTCTGCACCACGATGGAAAAAACATTCATGAACATGAAGATGTAGAAGAGTCTCTAAGTATTATTGATAAAGAAAAAGAGCTCATTATTAAAGCCCTAAAAAAACACAGAGGCAAAAGAAGAGATGCTTCTTTAGACCTCGGCATTAGCGAAAGAACTTTATACAGAAAATTAAAGGAATATGATATTGAAGACCTCTAAAAATGGTAAAAGAAATGTGAATTAGAGGGTTGAAAAAGTTTAAGCTAAAAAAAGTTATTACCTTACTCAAAACATGTCAACAAATAAATTGAAAAAAACAAAACGCATATTAGTACTGCTTCTCTGTTTAGGTATTTTTAATTTCTCTACTTGCAAGTATTCTTTTAAAGATTCAGCTCCAATACCTGTAGAAATAAAAACTTTTAGAGTTCAATATCTGGAAAACAGGGCGCAATATATAAACACACAATTAAGCCAACAACTTACAGAAACGCTAAAAACAAAAGTAATAGGTGCTACAAGACTGAAGCAAACAAATGACGACGATGCGCATTATGACATTAGCGGGTATGTATCTCAATACTACACATCAACTGTTAATATAGCAAACAACAATTCTACTACTAACAGGCTTACTGTAGGGTTTCACTTAGTATTTAAAAATACACTTGATCCTACAAAAGACTTTGAAACAGATATAAGCCGGAATGAAGATTTTGATGCAAATAAATCTTTAACGGAGGCCGAAAATACGCTTACCCCAATTGTTGTAAAAAACGTGGTTGACGAAATATTTAATAAAATATTTTCCAACTGGTAATTTAAACCTAGTTTTCAAAATGGCCGATCAACAACTTTTTACGAAAATATTTGCTGCTGTTAACCTGCATGATGGTGTTTCTGCCGACTTAAAAGCTGTAACAGAACAATATCCTTATTTTGGGTTAGCACATTTTTATGCACTAAAAAACAGTGCGCAAAAAACGGATACATACAGTGACATTGCTGCAAAATCTGCGTTGTTTTTTACAAGTAATTATTATTTGCAGGCGCAATTAGCAAATAGAACAACAGCATTTAACGAGCAGCAAATTACACCGGGGCATATAACTAATGCCATCTTACCCGAAGTAATCGACAATGAAACAGCAGTGCCTGTAGAAGAAGAAATACTTTTTGAACCACTTCACGCTTCTGATTATTTTGCCTCACAAGGGATAAAACTAAGTGAAGATGCTTTAGGTACTGATAAGCTTGGTAAACAGTTGAAAAGTTTTACAGCATGGTTAAAAACAATGAAAAAGGTGCATCCTGATAGATTAACAGCAGTTACAGCAGTTACAGAATCAGCCGTACAAACCCAGGCAGAAAAAAGCAATATTGAAGAGGAAATTGTTACCGAGCCTATGGCAGAGGCCTATATTTTGCAAAATAAAACCGCCAAAGCAGCTGATATATACAATAAATTAAGTTTGCTAAATCCTTCAAAAAGTGCTTACTTTGCAGCCAAAATTGACTCTTTAAAAAAATAATATGTTAGTAATTTTCGGAATTCTTATTATCGTTTCCTCAGTTATATTGGGCTTCATCGTACTGATACAAAATCCAAAGGGAGGCGGCATTTCAGGTTCTTTAGGTGGTTTTAGCAACCAATTAATGGGTGTAAAGCAATCTACTGACGTTATGGAAAAAGGTACCTGGGTTTTTGCTGCAGTCGTTGGCATTCTTTGTGTTTTATCTCCTGCATTTATTCCAAAAGATGGTTCAGGTTCTTCAAAAAATGACGATCTACTAAAAGGAGCAACAACTGCTCCTCAACAAAAAACAACACCGACTCCCGCCACTACAACACCAATGCCGGGCACAACACCAACAACTACTCCTTAATGTAAATATTATTATAAATGAACCCTGCTTTTTTAAAGGCAGGGTTTTTTATTTTTACCTTGCAGCTTAGCTTAACATAAATATGAAAAAACTTATTGGAATTGTTTTTATTGTCTTATTTATAATTGGCGGTTATAGTGCATGGCAAGTTTTCGGACCAACAGTGTCAGCCCCCGCTGACAAATATTTTTTTATAAAAACAGGTTCAACATATACTGATGTAAAAACTTCTCTAAAAACTGAAAATATCATCAATGGCAGTTTTTTCTTTGATAAGCTCGCAGAACAATTAAAATATACAAACAATATTAAGCCCGGTAAATATGAAATAAAAGGGAACAGCAGTTTACTCTCATTGGTTAGAATGTTGAACAGTGGCTCACAAGCGCCTGTGAAACTTGTGATAAATAAACTTCGTACAAAAGAAGACTTTGCAGCTAAAATAGGTAGAAATTTTGAGTGTGATTCTACAGAAGTCATTCGGTTTTTAACTAATAATGACTCGCTAAAAAATTATAGTCTTGATACTAATACAGCCATGACGGCCATTATACCTAACACCTATTTATTAAAGTGGAATACAAATTTTAATAAATTATTTAGCAGGCTAAAAAGTGAAGAAGAAAAATTTTGGACCGCTGAACGATTAAAAAAAGCTTCTGCTAAAAACCTTTCTCCTAAGCAAGTTTATATAATGGCAAGTATTGTAGAAGAAGAAACCAATAAACCCGAA
>JANOTH010000401.1:0-10483 GCA_031416275.1 Ferruginibacter sp.
CTTATACCATCATCCTCTGTTTTATAATCTCCTGTAAAAACCCACACTTCACCTTTAAATTCAACCCTTACCTGCGCACTTCCAATTATATGCCCTGCCGGGAAAAGAGAAATACTTACTCCATTCATAAAAACGGGTTCATTCCAATCAACTGAATGGTAATCATTTTCGCCCAAACGCAGTTGCAGTATTGGCTTTGTATCGTGGTGACAAAGATATTTTTTACTTCCCCATCTTGCGTGGTCGCTATGCCCATGGCTTATAACTGCAAAATCCACAGGCTTCCATGGATCAATATAAAAATTGCCCTGTGGGCAGAAGAGTCCTTTATTGGTAAATTCTATTAATTGCATGTTGTGTTTATTAGCTTGCTACGAGCATATTTTAGACCAAAAAGGGTACTTATTTAAAATATATTTTTTAGTATTTTTAATATAATTTAGCTAAATAAATTAACCAAAATATTATGAGAAAAATTTACCAAATTTTCATGGTCTTAACATTTTTTTGTTGCTCATATTCCTCATTTGCTCAAAAAAGTTTTTTCCTTGAAATTAGTGAAAATACAGCCAGGTCATCTGCAGTTGGTACACGAACAATTACCCCCGAAAGCTACAAAACATTTTTTCTGCAAAAGGAAGCTTTAAAAAGTTTTTTATGGCAGTTACCAACAGAAGTAAATGTAGATAGAAGAAATGCACCTGTATTAATTTTGCCAATGCCTAACGGATCGAAGGCAAGATTTCATGTATGGCAAAGCAGCATTCAAGAACCTGGTTTAGAAGCTAAATTCCCTTCTATAAAAACATTTGCAGGCCAGGGGATTGATGATCCTTATGCTAGCATTCGTTTTGATTACACCGATTTTGGTTTTCATGCACAAATAAATTCACCAGTTAGCGGCTACGTTTACATCGATCCATTTGTAAGGGGGGATGAAAATTATTACATGGCATATTTCAATAAAGATAATCTTAGAAACCCGGAAGTAATTTGCGAAAACAAAGATGGGGTGTCTGGCTTAAATGGACCAAACGGTCGACCACAAGTCGTACCCGTAGGCCCTTGTAGAGGCACTCAGCTTTATACATATCGACTAGCAGTAGCGTGCACAGGTGAATATGCGATTGCAGTCGGTGGTACTACTGCTTCACTTTTGCATTCTGCTATAGTCACATCTGTTAATAGAGTAGATGGAGTTTACGAAAGTGAATTAGCTGTTAGATTAATTTTAATTGCAAATAACAACGTTATTGAATTTTTAGATCCTAGTAATGACCCATTTACAGGTAATAATAATGGGAATACATTAATTAATGAAAGCCAAACAGTAATTACGGCAAATATTGGTGATGCAAATTACGATATCGGGCACACCTTCAGTACAGGTGGTGGTGGAATAGCAGGTTTGGGTGTAGTTTGTATAAATAACCAAAAAGCAAGAGGCATTACAGGTTTACCAAATCCTGTTGGAGATGCATTTGATATTGATTTCGTAGCGCACGAAATTGGGCACCAGTTCGGTGGTTCTCATCCGTTTAATGGTCAGGTAGGTAACTGCTCAGGTGCCAATAGAAGTGGGGCTACAGCATACGAACCAGGTAGCGGTACAACAATCCAAGCTTATGCAGGTATTTGTGGTTCAGATAATTTACAACCTAATAGCGATCCTTTTTTTCATACGGTAAGTTTTGATCAAATAAGTGTTTTTGTTGAAGCCGGTGGTTCATGTCACGGTACAATTGCCACAAATAATAATTTCCCGGTAATTACCGCAATGAATAATAACAACTTAACTATCCCAATTGGCACTCCTTTCACTCTGTCTGCAAGTGCTAATGATGCGGATGGCGATCCTATTACCTATTGCTGGGAGCAGTGGGATTTAGGGCCTCAAGGAGCATGGAACGGGGGTGCATTTAGCACTACAGCGCCTTTATTTAAATCGAGAGTTCCAAAAGTTTCAGGCAGCAGAACTTTTCCTGATATTGCAGTAATTGTTGCAAATTATCCTGTTAATCCTCCAGCTACTTTAGGAGGATTGAAAGGTGAGACGTTACCTCAGGTAGCAAGAACGATGCAGTTTCGTTTAACAGTTAGAGACAATAGAGCAAATGGTGGAGGTGTTTCAACAGGGGGAGACGGTTGTGGGGCTTTTAGTGCACCTTTCTTCGTAAATACATCAGGCACTGCTCCATTTACAGTAGCAATTCCAAATGGTGGAGAAAGTTATTCCGGTGGATCTAGCCAAACTATAACATGGAATGTTGCAGGGACAAATGCAGCACCTTTCAACGTTGCTAATGTTAGAATAACGTATTCAACCGATGGCGGTTTTACTTATCCAACAGTATTATCTGCAAGCACTCCAAATGATGGAACAGAAGCGCTTATGATACCTGTAGGCGCTACATCAACTGCAAGAATTAGAGTGGAAGCGCTTGGTAATATTTTCTTTGATATTTCTAATGCTAACTTTTCTGTAACGGTTCCGGTTAATGATTTCGGGTTTGGGCCAACAACAGCATCTACAAGTGCTTGTCCTGCACCTGCAAATCCTACAATAACAATTCCAACAACTGTTACTGGAACATTTACAACACCCATAACTTTAAGCGCAACAGGACCTACGGGAACTACCGTAACCTTTGCACCAAATCCGGTAACACCAGGCAGTAGTGTAGTTGCTACATTAAATAATGCAAGCACACTTTCTAACGGCACTTATAATATTACTGTTACCGGAACAGCCGGGTCTAGCGTAAAAACAACCGTAATAACTTATATCATTTCTGCAGGTACTGCGCCTGTACTTACTACAGTTGCAAATCAAACTGTATGTGCACCGGCTACAGCTACCTTTACTGTTTCAACAACTGCAACCCCAGTAACATATCAATGGCAGTCTGCACCAACACTTGGTGGCAATTACACAAATATATCTGGTGCTAATAGTCCTTCCTACACTACAGGTGCCACATCAGCTGGTATGAATGGTATGGGTTTCCGCTGCGTGGTTACTGCTCAATGTAACAGTACAACTTCAAACAATGCATTGCTAACGGTTAATACGGCTGCAGCAATTACAATACAGCCAACAAATCAACCATCGTGCACAGGTAGTACAGCAACATTTACAGGTGCTGCAAGTGGGACAGGGGTTACATACCAATGGCAGTCATCTACAACAGGAACTGCAGGTACGTTTACCGATATCCTTGGTGCTACAAGTCCATCTTATACAACACCCGTAATTACAGGATCAACCCCTGGTTTTTATCAATTTGTAGCTACAACAACAACCTGTCCGGCTACTGTAACATCAAATGTTGCGCAGTTAACAGTTAATGTAACGGCCTCAATCGTTACGCAGCCAACAGCACAAACTGTGTGTGCGCCATCAACCGCTACGTTTACAGTATCTGCAACAGGTTCAGGTATTAGTTATCAGTGGCAAGTTGCCACTGCAGCAGCACCAACAACATTTACCAATGTAGGTACAAATTCAAACACTTTTACAACGAGCGCAACTACTGCAAATATGAATGGAAACATTTATAGGGTAATTGTAACTGGTTCTTGCAATGCTGTTACTTCAAACCCTGTAACGCTTACCGTAAATACGGCTGCTTCACTTACGGGTGTAGTTGCTAATCCTAGCAATGCCACGGTATGTAATGGAGCTACAATATCTTTCACAGCTACGGCTAGTGGTTCGGGTGTTACCTACCAATGGCAGAGGGCTCTAGCTGCAACTCCAACAGTTTTTGTAGATGTAACAGGTGCTACCAATGCTATATATACCACCCCTCCAACCACACCTATTATGAATGGAGATGTGTACAGAGTTGTGGTTACAACAACCATATGTCCTAACACAGTTACTTCAACTCCAATTACGATCACCGTAAATACAGTTGCAGTTATTACTACGCAACCAATAGCGCAAACGGCTTGTGTTCCTAATGCAGCTACATTTTCAGTAAGTGCAGTTGGTACAGGTTTAACTTACCAATGGCAAAGAGCTTTAGCAACTTCACCGACTGTTTTTGCTGATATTGCAGGCGCAACAAATGCATCTTATACAACCCCTGCAACTGCATTAACAGATAATGGAAATATGTACAGGGTAAATATTTTGAGTACTTGCTCGCCAACAACGCCAACTACATCAAATGCTGTAATGCTTACCGTAAATAATCCTGTTTCGGTTACACAAAACCCAATTGCACTTAGCGGTTGTGCAGGAGATAACTTTACATTTAGCGTTACTGCTTCAGGTACATCTATTACCTACCAATGGCAGGTGGCGAATGCACAATCCCCAACCATTTTTGTAAATATACCGGGTGCAACATCTGCTACATATACTGTTACAAATGCGCCATTATTTTTTAGTGGAAATTTATACAGAGTACTAATTTCTGCTGCTTGTGTGGGCGGTGCTCCGGGAGGAATTACAACAGTTCCGGTTACATTAACTTTATCAAACAAGCCAACAATTGTATTAACTGCACCTGCAACTTCAAATACTAATCCTGCAGTAAACTCTATGATTTTTGCTACTGTAAGTCCTGCAAATGCAAATATCCTTTATACATGGAGGCGGAATGGCGTGATTATTCCAAACACATTAGGAGCTAACTCAATTACACTTGCGGTGGATGATGAAGCCTCTTATGTTGTAACTATAACTGATATTGCTACAGGTTGCCAGAGCACATCAAATACAATTGTAACATCTGCAAAAACAAGTGATAACCTGATTGCTAACCGCGTATTTATTTATCCAAATCCTGTAAAAACAATCATGCAGGTTAGGTTTAATAACACTACCAGTGTTGATAGAGGCACCATGATTAATATTTTCGATTCTAAAGGAGCGAAAGTATTTACAAAAGGGTTTGTTGTTAACGGTACTTTTGGAAGAATGGATGTTGATATGAGCATGTTTCAAAATGGCACATACATGGTGTACATAATGGATAAAGCAGGTAATAAATTGGGCGGAAGTAAAGTGGTTAAAATGAATTAGACTTTTATAAATTAATAACAAGGTTGGCTCGTTTGAGCCAGCCTTTTTTATGCGGTTGAAATTCTTTTTACTTTCTTTTAATCAGGTAAGATTACTTTTAAATACTGGTTGTATAATTTAATTTATTTGGAGATTTTTAGCACAGCTTTTTTCATAACAGTCTTTTGTACGGCTTTTTAAATTCTTTTTTTATGCGTAATTGTGTTTTGCTGTTTTGTTTTTCAGTTTGCTTTTGTCAGTATACCGTTGCACAAAAAACATCGTTTTACCCTACCAACTGGTGGATAGGTATGAAATGGAATAAAGTGCAGATTCTTGTTTACAATGATGCCGAATCAATTAAGGAAGCAAAAGTATCTATTAAATACCCGGGCGTACTGCTTACAAAAGTTCACAAACTTGAAAACGAAAAATATCTTGCACTAGAGGTTACAATCTTGCCAACTGCAAAACCCGGAGTTATTTTTTTTACACTTAATTATAAAAACAAAAGTGAAAAAATTGCATGGTCACTTCAACCGAAAAGAAATGGCAACGGCAAATTATATGCTCAAGGTGTAAGGTCAGCAGATTTTATCTATTTATTAATGCCCGACAGGTTTAGCAATGGCGATGAAACCAATGATAAAATTACGGGGTTAAAAGACCAATCACTTAACCGTGACTCTATGTACTTGCGACATGGTGGGGATTTGCAGGGTGTAATTAACAAGCTTGATTATTTAAAAGACCTAGGTGTTACAACAATTTGGATGACGCCAGTTTTATTAAATGATATGCCCAAAAGAACAGAGCATGGTTATGCAATTACGAATCATTATATGGTTGACCCACGTTTAGGTGGAAATGAAACCTACAAGAAACTCAGCAATGCAATTCATGCAAAAGGAATGAAGCTTATACAAGATGCTGTTTACAACCATGTGGGATCGCAACATTTTACAGTGCTTGATAAGCCTATGAAAGATTGGTTGCACGAATGGCCAAATTATACACAAACGAGTTATAGAGATCAGGTTTTGTTTGATCCTTACGCAGCTGCATCTCAAACAAAAATTTTGAGTGATGGGTGGTTCGTAAAAAATATGCCCGATTTAAACCAGAGCAATCCATTTGTAGCAAAGTATTTAATTCAGCATGCGCTTTGGAGTGTGGAAGAATTTGGCGTTGATGGTTGGCGCATTGATACTTATATTTATAACGATCTTAATTTTATGAACGCTTGTAATAAAGCACTTATTGCTGACTATCCTTCTATAACAATGTTTGGTGAAACTTGGGTACATGGGGTTGTAAACCAAAGTTTTTTTTGCGAAAATAATCTCATCAATGGTTTTAAAAGTAACCTGCAAAATACCACCGATTTTCAAACGCTTTTGTATGGGATACAACCGGCTTTAACAGAGCCAACAAACTGGACTGATGGCATAATGAAACTATACAATACTGCTGCCCAAGATGTGATGTACAAAAACCCAATGGGGCAGGTAATATTTTTAGATAACCATGATATTTCAAGATTTTTTTCAGTAGTAAAAGAAGATATTAAAAAGTATAAAATTGCACTAGGTTGGCTACTAACTTTTCGAGGTATTCCCCAACTTTATTATGGCGATGAAATTGGTATGGAAGGTTTAAGCAGCCCCGATGGATTGGTGCGATCAGATTTTTTTGGGGGATGGAAAAATGATTCTTTAAACAAATTTACTTCAACAGGAAGAAGTGAACGAGAAACCGAAATTTACGAATATGTAAAAAAACTTGCCAATGTTCGTTTAGAATCATCTGCGCTTAAAAGCGGTAGGCTTATTCAATACCTTCCTGAAAACAATATCTATACTTATTTTAGATACGACAAAAACGAAACTATCATTTGTATAATGAATGTTGGAAAAGAATCTCGGGAGATCAATATCAAAAAATCTTACCCTGAAATGTTTAAAAATTTTTCTAGTGCAACTAATCTGCTCACAAATCATTCTAATACGTTATCAATAAAAGTGGAACCTGAGTCCATTTTTATTGGAAAACTTATACCTTAAGTTTACTAAGTAGTTACAAATTATTTGTTTATCAAGAATTTTAAAGTATAAAATTGCAATCAAGTTGTAAGAACTTGTTGTTAAAAAAAAGTTTACGCAAACGTTTGCGGTGATTAATAAAACGTTATTTTTGAAAAAGCTAAGGATTCCTACTTAATCCATGCAAAACGATTGATGAACACAAATACTAAAACAAAAACCAAAACATTATTTATGAAAATTAGGTTAAAACAGATTAGCAAAATCTGCACATTGTTGTGCTTTGCATTGATTTCTGTTACGGCATTTGCACAAACTCAAATTAAGGGTGTTGTTACAAATGTAAAAGATGGTATGCCTGCACAAGGTGTAACAGTAACTGTAAAAGGTTCTAAGATTGCAGCACAAACAGATGCAGATGGGTCGTTTACAATTAGCGCTCCAAGCAATGGTACGCTAGTATTTACTTCAGTAAGTTTTGGCAGACAGGAAGTAGCTGTAAATGGAAATTCTTCTGTAACTGTATTACTAACCCCTTCAACTACAAGTTTAGATGAAGTGGTAGTTGTTGGTTACGGTACACAGCAAAGAAAATTCATGACAGGGTCTGTTTCTAAAGTTGATTCAAAAGCATTTACAAGTACGCCAGCACCAAGTTTTGATGCAGCTTTGCAAGGTAGAGCACCGGGTTTACAGGTGCAGCAGGCAAACGGTTCATTAGGTGGTGCGGTTAGAATTAGAGTGAGAGGAACAAGTTCAATTTCGAGCAGTGGCGAACCTTTATATGTAGTTGATGGTATTCCATTTTCAAATGGAGATAACCAAGCAGGTTTTGGGAGTGGGCTTGATGCAACAAAAGCCAACAATACAAATCCTTTAGCAAGCATTAACCAAAATGATATTGAATCAATTGAGGTTTTAAAAGATGCAGCATCAGCATCAATTTATGGCGCACGTGCCGCTAATGGTGTTATATTAATTACAACAAAAAAAGGAAGAAGTGGTAAAACACAGATTTCTTTGGACGCTATCTCAGGACGTTCTGAGATTACTAGAAAACTTCCAATGTTAAACGGTGCAGAATGGTTCCAGTTATACAATGAAGCTAGAGTAAATGATGGTAATTTACCGTTGGGTCCTAACCAAAATATCCCTGGTTTACCATTAAGTTATAAATATGATCCAAATGTAAATACTGACTGGATAGATCAAACAACTCAAAGAGGTGCTTTATATGAAGCGAATCTTTCTGCAAGAGGGGGTAATGATAAAACCCGTTTCTTTTTAAGTGGTGTTTATCGTGATGAAAAAGGTATTTTAGTTGGAAATAATTTTCAAAGAATTGGTGGGAGAGTTAATATAGATAACAAAGCATCTGAAAGACTAGACTTTGGCGTTCAGATAGGGATGTACTCCACCAAAACAAATGAGGTACCTACTTCTTTTAACGGTGGTATTGGTGCTGCCCAATCTAATGCGTTACCAATTTACCCTGTTTTAAATAACAATGGTACTTACTTTGGCACTCAAGCGCAAAATACTGGTGCTACTTTTATTAATCCTGTAGCAAGATTACAGAATACATTTATCAATCGTACCTTAAGAACATTTGCCAATGTGAATGCTACTTATAAAATTACAAAAGAGCTTTCTTTTAGAAGCGAATTTGGTTTAGACTTAACCCGACAGAAAGAGAATTTCTACGAGCAGCCATATAACAGATGGTATCAAAATACTATGCTAGCTGCGGGTTCCGAAAGATTTGTAGACCTTACGAATCTTAACACCAACAATTATTTTACTTACAACAAAAATGTTGGTTCAAACGGAAAATTAGATGCTACAGTTGGTTTTGCGGTAAATAAATTAAAGTTTCACGAAATTTCCTTCCGTCCACAAAGTGATGCAGTAGGTTATGTTAATCCATTCTTTAAAGAAGGAACTTCAGGTTTAGGTTGGTCTTCGCTTGCTCCTGCCAATATCACCAACGGCTCACCCGTAACAGCTTATTCTAGTCCTACAAATACATCAGGCTTTATATCCTATTTTGCTAGAGCTAATTATCGCTTTATGGATAAGTATTTATTTGGAGCAAGTTTACGTGCTGATGGATCTCCTCGTTTTGGTGCAAACAATCGTTATGGTTATTTCCCTGCGGTTTCTGCAGGATGGATAGCATCTGAAGAAAGTTTCTTAAAAAATAGCACAGTTGTAAATTATTTAAAACTCAGAACTTCCTACGGTCTTACAGGTAATGCAGAAATTGGAGATTATCGTTACTTGGAGTTATTTAACCCAACAGGAGGTTATGCAGGGACTAATGGTTTAAGACAAGGTTCTCTGGCTAATCCTGATTTAACTTGGGAAAAAGGACAACAATTTGATTTGGGAATTGACTTTGGTTTCTTTAAAAACGTATTAAGCGGTAGTCTTAGTTTTTATACCAAAAAGAGTAAAGATCTTTTGTTGAACAAACCAGTTCAAAGGTCAACAGGTTTCGACAACCTTGCGGCTAATGTGGACGTACAGGTTAGAAATCGTGGTGTAGAATTGGTGTTAAATTCGAACAACGTATCTACCAAGAATTTTAAATGGACAACTTCATTTAACGTCTCTCGCAACGAAAATAAAGTATTGACTGTTGCAGGTTTTGATGATCCTGATTTTCTTGATCTAAGTGAAGGTGATACAAGGGTAATTGCAGGTTTTCCGTTAGGACAAAATTACTTACCAATATTTGTAGGTGTTGATCCTCAAACTGGGGTCACTTTGATAAGAGACAAAATAACAGGTAAATCTATTCCTTTAAATGCAGCTTCTCAACAAGCAAACAGAGTACCGGTTGGTAATCCAATCCCTGATTTCTTTGGTGGATTAGAAAATACCTTTACTTACAAAGGGTTTGATTTAGGATTGCTATTTACTTTCCAATATGGTAACGAAATTTACGATGATGGTGCTAAATTTCAAATAGGAGGAAGATTGAACGAATGGAACCAGCGTCGTGAATTGCTGAGCAGATGGCAAAAGCCTGGGGACATTACCAATGTACCAAAAGTGTCTTTGACTGTAGATGCAAATAACAGCAATTCTTCAAGATGGTTGTACGATGTTTCTTTCCTTCGTTTAAGAAATGTAAACTTTGGTTACACACTTCCTGCTAATGTGGTGAGCAGAGCTAAAATTACAAGTGCAAGGATATATGTTGCTGCTACAAACATTTTGACTTTTACAAAGTTTGCAGGTTGGGATCCTGAAGTGGTGCGTTACAGATTTAATAATGGCGCTTCAAACGGTGCATCTAATGCTCCATATCTTCCAAGTCCACAGGCTAAGAGTATTAACCTTGGTTTAAACATCACTTTGTAATTGTTATAAACATTAAAAAAACAACAATGAAAAAACTTATTATATTTTCTTTTTTAGC
>JANOTH010000402.1:0-20423 GCA_031416275.1 Ferruginibacter sp.
ATGAATAAAGTAAAACAGGCTGTCCCATTTTAATTACTGCTTAAATTTGTGCCATGAATTATTACGAATTATTTGGGATAGCCGAAGTACCCGTGGTAGATAAAAACACCATCGCTAAAAAGTACATAGAACTGCAAAAAAAATTTCATCCTGATTTTTTTACAAACGAAAATGAAGTAGACAGAGACCATGCTTTGGAGCAGTCTGCGGTCATTAATAAAGCCTACAATATTTTTTCAAACAATGAAAAAACAATAGCGTATTTTTTATTACAAAAGGGTATTATTTCTGACGATGAAAAATATAATCTGCCACAGGATTTTTTAATGGAAATGATGGAATTAAATGAGGCTGTTGATGAAAAAAACACACAAACTGAAGATAAAATAAAGGCCTTTGAAAATGACCTTTATGGAGAAGTAAAGAGTTTGTTGGAGAACCATCATTCAATTGAAATGAATGAGCAAGCACTTTTAAAATTGAAGGCTTATTATTACAAGAAAAAATATTTGAAACGTATTTTGGACAGAATAGATGATTAGCTTAATATTGCAATCCCTGCAAATACATAGGTGGTAACATGTATTAATTAAGAAAAGCCCATGTGGCGGAATTGGTAGACGCAGCAGACTCAAAATCTGCCATTCGCAAGGGTGTGAAGGTTCGATTCCTTTCGTGGGCACCAATAAAAATTCAAAAGCCTTGATAACACTAGTTATCAGGGCTTTTTAGAATTTAGGGGTATTTTAGGAGGGACGGTTGGAAATATTCTAGAAATCATCTTAAACTACATTGATCCCAATCTTTATAATCTTCGTTACGTATCTTCCGCTTATTTAATGAATTTTACTGCGAAAATATCTTCTTGTCAAGCGTTTAGTTTTATTTGATTTCGGTACAGTCTAAAAAATAGAATTAGCTTTGTATTCTAAACAAATTAGTTAGCAAGATGTTTTAGAAAATTGGAAAAAATAATATGTTCCTGTCCAACGAATGAACTAATTATATTTTTGATTAGAAAGTAAATCAAAAAATCAAAATCATAATACAAGAAAACCAACGATAGTGAACATTGTCAATAAAAACCTGTATCTGAACCATTAAAGACAAAAGGAGAAATTATATTTGATTATATTATCGGAGATGTATAACTTTCCGATACCATTTCAATATACCCTGGAAAAATCGTTTTACAAATATGTGATTTGTTTAATAACTTAAAAGTAAAGGATTATATATTAAAATGATGAAAATTTTACTTCTTGTTTTAGGATTGGTAGTGTTTATGTTTGCGAAGGCTCAACAGCCTAACCCGGCACCTCTTTTTTTATCATATTCTGATGATATGGTTGCTAAGTACTATCATAATTTATTTAAAACAAAAAAATCTTCTTTTAACATCATCAAGCGGAAAATATCTATCCAAGGGAATTTAATAATAGAGGTAATACCAAGTTGGGAATTTGAAAGTTTTTATAAATTTTCTATTATAGATTTTATTTTCACGAGAGTTAACGGCTCGGAAATGGGGTGTGTAAAACAAGTGGTAACAACCCAGGAAAAATATGCAGTAGAAATGTTGGCTCCTTTTCATGCAAATCTAGATAGCAATTATAAGGAGATTTCAAAAGGGCATTGGCAAAAAAAATCAGCACCTAGCGATGTAGTAATACTCGATATATTGACTGAAATTGAAAAAGGCGATGCGGGAAACATTTATTACATTACATATGAATACAAGAAAAATGATAAAATTGAACAAAATTTGAATTAATGAAGACAGAAATTAAATTAGTAGCAAAATGCTAAATAAACAACAGCTTCATTCAGTATACTAAGTCGGTAATCATAATACCACCAATTCAAAGATTCAATTTTTACTTAAGAAAAAATTTATTCTTCCATCTTATTAGTTATTAAATCAATCATATCAATATCGTTAATAAAGTTTACTGAAGTATGGAACTAATAACTATCACTACTTAATCATACTTGCTTAAAAAAATTGAATTTTTAGATATAAGATTTCTTTCTCCTAAGACGTTTAATCAGAACAGTAACATCACCTATTAGCCCTATTTTCTCAATTTTGTGACTTTGTTGTCGCTTCAAATTTGAAAAAAGCGGTCGTTCTTAACTGTATTTTTTTACGCACAAATTCGATAATTCCCCTGGTGCGACCCTATCGTGGCTGAAAGCGGCAGGGATTTTCTATTTAAAAGGTTTCATAAATTCTTTCAATTAAGACTGTCTTTTTTGGCTTGCTGATTGGTGTATAAAAACAAACAAGTTTCAAATGAAAAATATTTTAAGTAAACCACTTCAAAATTTTGCAAATTGGAACGCCCGAAATGGGCTACTTATTTTAAGATTATCATTGGGGATTGTATTTTTTTGGTTTGGCTTTTTAAAATTTTTTCCCGGTTTAAGTGAAGCCGAAGAAATTGCAACAAAGACGATGTCTTTTCTCACATTTAATAAAATTCCCCCTCAAACGTCGATGGTTATTTTAGGAATTTTGGAATGTGTGATAGGGCTTTTATTTGTGTTACATAAATGGATGCCACTAACACTTTTTCTATTGTACTTTCAAATGATTGGCGCATGTATTCCACTATTTATTTTCAGCAGCGAAACCTGGACTGATACCCTTTTTGTACCTACACTTTTAGGGCAGTACATTATTAAAAACTGTGTATTAATTTCCGCAGGCATTGTGATTGGTGCCACTATAAAAGGAGGCGCTCTTGTAGCTAATCCTAATGTGAAAAACCTTTTTAATGATAATGAAATGAGTATCGATGGAAATTCTGTAAAAAACTGACAAGGAGGATTAGCACATCTTTAACATCAAAAACGCTGTAGGCAAGGTCTGTATTATAACACTATTCATTCTTTACAATTAACTTTATCTAGCTAAAACAAATACAATGAAAAATATTCTACTTCTACTAAGTGTAATAACACTTGCTTCTTGCAGTGCTGTGTATCAAAGTGGCCAAACTCCTGACGATTTATATTATTCAAAGCCAAGGGAGATGGTTGTAAAAAATAGCAACAGATACGAGAAAATTGACAACGTATATGAGGAAAGACAAATCCGCATGGCGGCTTATGATTATCGCTGGCGCTCATTAGACGACCGTTATGATTACAATTATGCGTACAATCCATACAACTATGGCTACAATTATGGGTATTACTACAATCCATACTTTCTACCTTACCCGGTTTATGGACAAAGCGCTGTATTTGTGAATCCAAAAAACACAACGATTCGCAAAACAAATTTGGCTTCTTATAGCAATACAGTTTCCAGTTATACTACTTCAAAATCTTTAAATAGTTCAAGAACTACAAGTGTAAGAGGATATAGTAATAGCAACAACAATACTTATCAAACACAGAGATACGATACAAGAACGTACAATGAAAATCGTACTTATACACCTTCCAACAATAACAGTAGCAACAACAGTGGCGGTGGTGGTAGCAGCGCACCTGCCTCTACAGGCACAAGCGTAGCAAGGCCACCAAGGGGAGGGCAATAAAATACTATCCAGCTAAATAATATTGCTGTATAAAAAGTGAATTAAACTTTATGCATAAAATTTTAACCATTGCCACACTTTTTTTTGTTACCCATGCTTACGCTCAGGTTCCTGAAGATGCCATTCGTTTTAGCTGGTATCCACAAAACGGTACAGCACGTACATTAGCTATCGGCGGTGCTATTGGTTCTTTAGGTGGAGATATAACTTCTAATTTTGTTAATCCCGCCGGCATAGGCTTTTATAAAACGAATGAAGCAACGATTAGTGGTGGGTACGTTTTTAAAAAAGCAAATACAAACTACAGAGGCAATACACTGAATGAAAAAAGTAATCAATTTAATTTTGCTCCCGCAGGTTTGGTAATAGCGGTACCAAATAGGTTTGATAACAAAAAAACAAATGCATTTTCCTTTGCTGTAACGCAGACTGCCAATTTTAATAATGTTACACATTTTAAAGGGCTGAATAATTTCAGCTCATTTAGCGAGCAATTTGCAGAAGAATTTGCACGACTAAATACTAGTATTGACAATGTACTAAACACTAACAGCATTTCTCCATACACAAGCGCTCCTGCATTATATACTTACTTGATAGATACGGTACGCAACGGAAATAATCTAATTATAAAAGCAGCGCCTGAATATATTTTAGAAGCCGGACAGGCATTGCAACAGGAAATGATAAAGACTACAAAAGGTGGTTTGTACGAACTTGGTTTTACCTATGCAGGCAATGATGGAGATAAATTATTATGGGGTATTTCTGTAGGAATACCAATCGTAAATTTTGAGAGCAATACCGTATTCTCAGAAAGTGATACATCAAGCAACAGCAGTAACCGGTTTAAATCGTTTACGTTTACAGATAATTTTACTACAAAAGGTGCGGGCTTAAACGCTAAATTGGGATTGATTTACAGACCAAAAGAATACATTCGTTTAGGGCTTGCTGTTCACACACCAACTTACATGTCTCTTACAGATTCTCGTCAAAGTTCATTAAAGACCGAATTGGAAAACCCGATTGCTACTTTTAACGCATCATCAGATTTATTTACAGAAGGCAAGCGTGGTATTGCCCGTTATATGCAATCATCTCCGTTAAAAGTTATTGCTAGTGGTTCATACGTTTTTAGAGAAGTGGAAGATGTAACAAAACAACGTGGATTTGTATCTGCAGATATTGAATATGTAAACCACAGAGGTGGCCGTTTTAATAGCGATGCTGAGCAACCAACTGTTGATGAGCAAACATATTATAAGGGCTTAAATAATGTTGTAAAAGATATTTACAAAGGCAATGTAAATTTTAAGCTTGGTGGAGAAATTAAATTTAATACCATTATGGGTCGGCTTGGGTTTGGCTATTATGGCAGCCCATATAAAGATGCTCCCGTTAAAGCTAATCGAGTGACAATGAGTGGTGGCTTGGGTTACCGCAACAAAGGTTTTTTTGTTGATCTAACTTATACGCACTTGGTAAGTAAAGATTTTAACGTTCCTTATCGTTTGCAGAATTTGCAAAATGTATATGCTGACATTAGGCAACAAAGCAATAACATTATGGCAACGGTTGGTGTTAAGTTTTAAAGCAAATGTAGTTGGCTTATTAAAGCTTATGTTTTAAGTAAGCCAGCATTTCGCCTTTGGGCAACCAAACAATTTCACTGTCTTTTTTAAACCATGTTAATTGGCGTTTGGCGTAATGCCGGGTATTTTGTTTTATCAATTCATATGCTTTTTCACGGTTAGTTGTTCCATCAAAAAAATTAAAGAGTTCTCTGTAGCCCACTGTTTGTAATGCATTGAGCTGTTTATATGGCAAAAGTAATTTTGCTTCCGTTTCTAGGCCTTCAGCCTGCATTACGTCCACTCTGTTGTTTATAGTTTCATACAAAAACTGTCTATCTATTTCTATTCCAACTTTTATGATGTTAAAAGGGCGTAGCTTTTTAATTTTTTTTTGCTGCGCAATGATGGAGACACCTGTTGACATAAAAACTTCCAAAGCTCTTGATAGCCGATGAGGGTTGCTTGTTTCGCCTTTCTTCCAAAACAAAGGATCTTTTTCTTTTACTTTATTTTGTAACCACACCAAACCATTTTGTTTAAATCCTTCAGCTATTTCATTTTTTATTGTTGAATTTGTCGGTGCTATCTCGTCTAACCCGTCGGTAAAAGCTTTTATATACAGACCTGTTCCTCCACAAACAACTGCAACATCGTTATTTTCAAATATCTGCTGGGTTGCAGCCAACGCATATTGCTCAAAATCTGCCGCTGATACATTATCATGTATGCTATGGGAATTTATGAAATGATGAGTTACTGTATTTAATTGTTGTTCGCTTGGTTTTGCCACACCGATATTAAGTTCTTTAAAACACTGTCTGCTATCAGCAGAGATGATTTCTGTTTTAAAATATTGTGCAATTTCTATCGCCAAAGCTGTTTTGCCGCTTGCGGTTGGGCCAACAAGTATAATACAGGTTTTTTCCATTTTTTAAAGATTTGTAAAGAATCTTTTTAAATAAAAAACCTCACTGTTCATTAAAAAGCAGTGAGGTTTATACAACATTTTTAATTTTTTTAAAAATCTTCCTGCATTTCTGCAGCATCATTATCAGTCTCTTCTGTTGCATCATCTACAACATCGCCATCCTCACCCTCTTCGCCAAAGCCATCCTGCATGGCATCAGCCTTTAAGTCATACTTTTCCTCCATTTCTGCCAAACGCTTATCTACGAGGCCTTTTGTGCCATATTGTGATGGAGCTATTCCTTCTGTTCTCACACAAACCGGGTAGCTTAGTTTTTTATTCTCTTCCTTATCAACATTAATTAATTCAATTGCAAACAGCCAGTGCTTGGTAAAATCGTATTCGTAAATAAATTTTTGATTAGGGTCTTTTATTTCTGACGCAAGCACGGTGTTTTCCATAATCAAGGGCTCAGCCTTGTACGCTTTATCATATTTTTCAATGGAGATTTCCCTGCCACGTTGCCACAAATCGTTGCTTCTATAAAAAGTTGCCTGGTGTTTATTATCAAACTCATAAGCAATTAAAATTGCGAGGTGAAGCTCTTTAAAATTTCCTGTATGTTTTATTGCTATATCTCTGTAAACACTTTCGTCTTCCTGTAAATAAACCCTGAATTTTAAAATTGCCATGCAATGAAATTATTTGTTTTTTGTTATAACTACAAACTAATAATGAGTGCCCAAATTTAGTATAATTATATCCTGCTTTTAAATCAATTTAAAATCTCTTTTGCTTTTGCAAGCATAAACGCATGGGCAGCATCAAAATCACCTGTTATTTCTCCATCTAAAATGGCATTTCTTATGGCGTCTTTTATTAATCCCACTTCTTTGGAAGGCAGCAGTTTAAAGGTTTCCATAATAATTTCTCCTGTTATAGGCGGCTGCCAGTTTCTCAAATTGTCTCTTTCTTCTACCTCTAAACAACGCCTGCGAACAAGCTCAAAGTTTTCTAAAAAGCGCTTTACTTTCTGTTTGTTTTTTGAGGTGATATCTGCATCGCACAATTTCATTAAGCTATCAATATCTTCACCAGCATCAAACAACAACCTGCGAATAGCAGAGTCTGTAATATTTTCTTTTGTAAGGCTAATGGGGCGAAGATGCATCTCAACCATCTTACGAACGAACTTCATCTTTTCATTTTGTGGAAGTTTTAATTGTGCAAATATTTTTGGTACCATTCTCCCACCAACAGCCTCGTGCCCATGGAAAGTCCACCCATGTCCTTCTTCAAACTTTTTGGTCGCAGGTTTGGCAATGTCGTGCAGTACTGCCGCCCATCTTAACCACAAATCAGCGGTAGTGTTAGCAATATTATCTACCACTTGCAATGTGTGGTAAAAGTTATCCTTGTGCCCATACCCATCTACAAATTCAGCTCCTGCAAGTGCCACCATTTGCGGAAAAATTATTTCCAGCAAACCAGTTTTGTATAAGAGTTCAAAGCCGATTGATGGCTTTTTACTGAGCAAGATTTTATTCAGTTCTTCACTGATTCTTTCTTTGGTTATTATTTTAATTCGGTTCGCATTTACAGAAATAGCTTGTAACGTAATTTCATCAATATTAAACTGTAGTTGCGACGCAAAACGTATGGCACGCATCATTCTAAGCGGATCATCAATAAAAGTTTTCTCGGGTTCAAGCGGTGTTCTAATTATCTTTTTTTCAATATCGCCAAGCCCATCAAATGGATCGTTTATGGTACCAAAATCATTTTCATTTAAACTTATTCCGAGTGCATTAATGGTAAAATCTCGGCGCAGCTGGTCATCCTGCAAAGTACCGGCTTGTACTGATGGGTTACGGCTATCTGCGTGGTAACTTTCTTTTCTTGCACCTACGAATTCAATTTCTGTGTCATCAAATTTTATTTGAGCCGTACCGTATGTTTTAAAAATATTTACCTGCACATTTTTTCCAAAATGTTTTGCCGCCTCTTCAGCAAGCGCAATGCCATCTCCCACACAAACAACATCAATATCTTTAGTACTTCGGCCTATAATTTTATCTCTTACATACCCACCTATGATATAACTTTCAACACCAATTATTTTAGCGGCAGCTGAAAGTTTTTTAAAAAGCATTAATTCCTGCTCACTGTAATCAAGTTTCATAGTTGCAAAAATAAGAAAAGCTTTGTGCAGTTGCTTTAAATGACCTAGCACCGCATAACTTCACGTTGTAAATTATGTTAATCTATTTTTTGTAAGATTAGCTGTTGCTCTACGTATAAAAGAGAAATTTAATTATGCTCTTTAAAAAAGTTTGCTCGACCATAGTATTGCTTGCCTTGTATTGTAACATTAGCGCACAGCAAAAAACGATGTATCCTGATGGATTAAAGGTTGGTGACAGCGCACCTATGTTCTCTGCAAAAAACCAAAATGGAAAGGAAATTGCATTAAAAAAGCTATTAAAAAAAGGCGACGTGGTAATGCTTTTTTATAGGGGGCAATGGTGCCCTTACTGTAACCAACAGCTAAAAAAAATGAATGATTCTCTGCAGTTCATTTCTGCGAAAGGTGCAACCATAATGGCTATAACACCTGAGACAATGGAGAATGTGCAAAAAACAATAGAAAAAACCAAAGCAAGCTTTTCGATTATCGAAGATAAAAATCTTGCATTAATGAAAAGCTATAAAGTAAATTTTGCTGTTGATGAAAGTACTATTGTAAAGTATAAAACCTATGGGATTGATTTTGATAAAGCTAACGGCAGCAACTCCTCAAATTTGCCCGTGCCTGCTACCTATATTGTTGGAAAAAACGGTAAAATAAAATATGCTTTTTTTGATGTGAATTATACAAAACGTGCATCAGTAAAAGACATTCTAGACCATTTATAATTTTTGAAGTATTACAAAAAGTTCTGATCCTTTTCTCGGAGCGATAGAGTTGTAGCATTCTTCCATTGTTTTTATTTTAAAATCTTTATTGAATAAAGTAACATATTCAGCTTTGTTACCGCTAAATGGTGGGCCTCCATCAAATATCCTGTTAAAAAATATACCTACAAGTTTGCCATTGGGCTTAAGTAGGCTTTTCATTTTTGACACATAGTCTGCCCGCAATGATGGATCGATTGCACAAAAGAAAGTTTGTTCTATTATTAAATCAAAGGTTTGGGTGAAGGCGAAAAAATCGCCACATATAATGTTCAATGGCTTGCCTAAGTATTTAGTTAAAGCGCTTTGCAGTTTTACTACAGGCACCGGTGAAATATCTATTAATGTGATATTTGTAAAGCCATTTTGAAGCATGTATTCAGCTTCGTAAGCGTTGCCGCAACCGGGAATTAAAATAGAAATATTTTTATCTTTTAACTGATCAAAATATTCTTTCAAAGGTGTAGAAACCTTACCTATATCCCAAGCAGCATCATCATTTTTATACCTACTGCTCCAATAATTTTCGTTTAATAACTCAGACTGTTTTTTCACTGTGCTTTACGTTTGCTGAAATATTATTTTTACTCCATTGAATTGTCTCTACCAAAGGATGTTGCCTAACTTTGCAATCTGTTTTTATACATACCGCACAGCTAAAAGTCATACAGGCATCTGAGTGTACAAAAATTTCTAACGATTCTCCGTATGTTGTTCTTAGCAAACCTGTAAGTTCATCAATTTCATTATTGGCTTCGTAAATATTAAAATACCATGGCATAGTAAGGTGCCCATCTAAATGTAAGACAGCACCATATTTTATAATCCGTAGGTTGTGTAAATCAACCCAATTTTGCCCCCTGTTTTTGTTAAGTGTTGCTATAATTTCTGTTAGCAAACTTTCATCTGCTTCATCCATAATGCCTGCAATAGAACTGCGGATAATTTTGTAGCCAGTGTAAGAAATGATGAGTGCAAAAAGTATTGCAACAACACTATCTATCCAATAAATATTTGTAAAATACAAAAGTGTTAGCCCAACAATAATGCCTGCAGTAGTGTAGGTATCGCTCTTTAAATGTTTACCACTCGCAATAAGCGGAAGAGAATTATTCTTCTTGCCAACCTTTTCGCAGACAATACCGGCAACGTAGTTTACAACTGCCGTAATTACGATTAAGACAATTCCCCAGTCAAGTTTTTCAACTTTTTTAGGCGAGATGAGATTTTTGGAAGCCCCGTAAATAATGAGGATTCCCGCAACAAATATTAAAGTACCCTCAACCGCAGCAGATATAAATTCTACTTTTCCATGCCCGTAAGGATGATCATTATCCTTTGGCCTTGCAGAAACGACTAGGCTGTAAATGCCTAATACACCCGCCACAATATTTACAATACTTTCTAAAGCATCAGTTAAAATTGCGACTGAATGCGTAAGCAGGTATGCAGTAATTTTTATGATGAACAGCAGTACCGAAAGAACAGCAATTCTTTTTTGTATCCGTAAATTTTGGGAGCTGGCTTGCATGGGCAGCAAAGATAAGGGTGCAGCCGCTATCTATATTTTAGCCACAACAAGCCAGCTTTTTAATTCAATATCTAGCTTAACAAATAACCCTTTAAGAATTTACCATATCTCCCATTACCTCTTGCGGGCTCATCGCATTGCCCATGGCATTTACTTGATCAAAATAACTGTACCAACCTGCACCCTCTACCATTTGTTCAAAGGTTTTTGCTAGTTCCTGGTTTGGAAACGTCCAAACTGCAAAATAATCGTAAGCAGCTCTGTTGTGGGTTGATGATTCATTTTTGCCCCAGCTAACAATTTGTACGCCGTTCTCCATTAAATGCTGAATGGCGGGGCCAAGCTGTGCAAGGTAATTGCCTCTTTCATCTTTAGATAAATCGAGCCAGGTTTGTTTTGATTTCCAAAGTTCAATGTAAGTGATCATGGTAGATGAGTTTTAAGTGAATGCGAAATATACCAATTTATTTTTATGTATAGTGTTTACATATGACAACATTTATTTTCTACAACTTTGTAATTCCGCATTTTGCTTGGTTACTCAATATGTTGTATTTAATATGCTACAACCTCGCTCTGCAAGTACTCTCTCCGCAAGTTGGTGATTGGAATCTCCCTATGCACCGGACTTATTTATAGAACTGGAGTTGGCATTTCGCTTTCTAAAAATGAATCAACAAACCGTTTTATTATTTCGGCCAACATTATATTGTGACCTATTTTGCTCATGCGACTGTGCAGCCAAACGCCGAGGTAGTTTTCAAGTCTGCTAAGCCACATTAGCATCTTTGTACTCGGCAATCATTTCATTTAAACGCTCTAAACTTCCCTGTATAAATGATAGCATAAGCATTAGTACAGAAGAGGCAATTTGAAATTGTATTACCTCCATTTCTGTATTGCTTTTTTCATAGCTCCGCAGTTCATTGTTAAGGGTTAACAGCGTTTTGTTTTTGCCTTCTATTTTATAGCCAAAATCTTTATCAATAGGCACGGGGAAAGCCAATGTATAAGCCTCTTTGCCAAGTTCAATTATCCTTGCAGTATCTTTTGCTTTATTAATGCTTTCCCTAATTTGGTGCAACTTAAAAATTAAATTTATCTGGGTCATAATATTTCGTTTCTGCGTGATTTTAAATATTCGTTTATGCCTTTAAACAACCGCTCAAGCCTTCTTCCAATATTATCGTTCTCCAAAGTAAAATTTGCAGATAATATTTTATAAGGCTGTCTTGTTTTAACTAGCAATAATTTTTGCACCTGTAGTTCTTTTTTGTTAGATGTTATTTGTAAACGCAATACCTGTTTTGATGCGTACATACAAACAACCTTGCATTCACCATCAAACAAACAAAAAGGAATTTCAAAACTATCACCAACTAACATTGCACAAAAATAAGTAAATACTAAATTAATTAGTAATTAAATCCGGTAGTTCGGGATAGCTAAACGCAGTTGTAGGATCAAATTCGTCTAAAAATGATTTGTGAATGCTGTGCGCAAACATCAGGTTAGCAGGGAGCTGAAAAGAAGCTAGTTCCAGTATTCGTTCTTCCGAAAGATTTGGGTTTGTCCACTCGTTTGCAAGCGCATCAGTAAAAATAACAGGCATACGCATTTTGGTATTATGCACCTGTGACATTAGCGAATTAGCTTTTGTGGTAAGGATGGCAAATGTATCTTTTGTTTCGCCGGTTTCTTTGTCAGTCCATGGTTGGTAAATACCCGCCATCATATAAATTAGGCTGGTTGGTACGGTAATTTTATAAGGAAATTTTAGGGCTGTTTTTAAAGGCAGACCAGTTCTTTTATTGAGTGGATAAACATGCCTGTGTTCGTAAAATTGTGAGCTAAGTACCAAACACCTTCTGTGTAAGCCCGCCTCTCTAAACATTTTGCCGGGTTTTATAAACTCCTCTCCCATTGCATTTAAAGTGGTAAGGGGTGGATGAAATTTGCCGCTATCATCTTTATAACCGTGCCTAAAATTATGCACAGCATTTACATCTTTTAGGTAAGATGGAAGAAACCCCCACTCCATGTTTACAATATCCCAATCTTTTCCATTAGCAGCCGGCTTTATAACAGGCCAATTGCTATAATTAAAACCCTTAACTGCAGGCATATCACTAATAGGCAGTTCTTTCAATGCCTTTGCTATGCCTTTAAAATTTATATATTCAGTTAGTGAAACCTTTAAACCGTTTATGTAACACATGGTGTAAATGTAAAAATAAATGGCGGCGTTTTAGGCTCACTAAATACTTTTCAAAAATTCAGGTACGTTATGTCTTCACAAAACCAATAAAGTTTTTGATAACAATTAAAAGCCAAAAGTCTAAAATTAACGCTCGGTTTCTTTGCAACCAATCCGAATCTTTTTTCAATGTTATTATTGTTATTTTTTCATCTATTATACAGCATTTGTATAGTGTCGTTACTTCGATGGAAGGTCTCTGCCCTTAAAGGATGTGCCGTTAATGATAATGAAATTTACAATTTAGAACGCAAACGTCCCCTTCGAGAGACTTTGGTTAGAAAGAAAGAGTGCTTTAAAAGATATAAGGTTTTAACAACCTGATATCTTTACTTCACAGCAATGCTACAAAACCTATAAGGTTTTAAAAACCTTATAGGTTTACTTCACAGCAAAGTTTCTGGAGTTGCAGCACATTCACAAATAATTAATTTTATAATTTACAACGCAAGTTCGCCTTCGGGAGACGTTGCTGAGAATGAAAAATGTGCAGCGACAACTTTATGTGAAAGAAACAAATTCAACAGTAAAGATTTTGCTAACTTGTTTCTAAAATTATCATTCACCGCTAAATAATTATTGGAATGAAACTAATAATATTTCTACTATTTGTATTACCTATTGTGGTAACTGCGCAACAAGCTGATATATTAATTCGCAATGGAAAAGTGTTAGATGGTACAGGAAACAGTTGGTACCACGCCGATGTAGCCGTAAAAGATGGTAAGATTTTAGCCATTGGCAAATTAGCTAATTACACTGCCCTCAAAATGTTGGATGCAAAAGGATTGATTGTAGCGCCCGGCTTTATAGATGTGCATACACATTGCGAAGGCGATGAAAAGAAAAATCCGCTGGCTCAAAATTTTTTATTGGATGGGGTAACGACGGTCGTAACAGGTAATTGCGGCTCATCAAATACAAATCTCGCAACTTACTTTTCCCTGTTGGACAGTACCAAAATGTCTATCAATATCGCTTCGCTGATAGGGCACAATGACGTTCGCAAAGCTGTAATAGGCACAGTTATGCGAGACCCAAGTGAAGTGGAGCTTCAACAAATGGAAGCCATAGTAAATCAAGCCATGAAAGATGGTGCAGTGGGCTTGAGTACGGGGTTAATTTATATACCGGGCACCTATAGTAAAACGGAAGAAGTAGTAAGGTTGGCAAAAGTAGCATCAAGCTACGGGGGTGTTTATGCTAGCCATATGCGTGATGAAGCCGATAGCGTGGTAGAAGCAATTAATGAAGCCATTTACATAGGCAGGGTAGCAAATATGCCTGTTGAAATATCGCATTTCAAGTTAAGTGGTCAGCAGAATTGGGGACGAAGTAAACAAACGATAGCGCTGATAGAAGCTGCTCGTAAAGAGGGTTTAGATGTTACAATAGATCAATATCCTTATACCGCAAGCAGTACCAATTTGGGAACGCTAATGCCAGATTGGGTTATGTCTGATGGCCAAGATTCAATAGTGACACGACTAAGTAATCCGCTAATTCAGCAGCAGGTTGCAAACTATATGTTGAAAAAATTAGCAAAAAGAAAGCAACCTCATTTTAGCTATCCGGTGGTGGCTTTTTTTAAAGTAGATACTACCTTAAATGGTAAAAGTATTGAGCAGGTAAATCTGTTAAAAGGTAGAAAACATACAGCTAAAGAAGAAGCATATACCGTGATGGAAATGATAAAACAAGGAGGAGCACAAATGGTATTTCATGGTATGGGTGATGAAGATGTAAAGCGTATTATGCAGTACCCTTTCAATATGTTTGCCAGCGATGCAGGTATAAGACAATTGGGAGTGGGTGCACCGCATCCCCGTGGCTATGGTACTAATGCAAGGGTATTGGCGAAATATGTAAGGGCTGAACATGTTATAAGTTTGGAAGAAGCCATCAGGAGAATGACATCTTTACCCGCGCAAAAATTTCAATTAAAAAATAGAGGATTATTGCGTGAAGGATATGCTGCTGATATCGTAATATTTAACGAGGCAACTGTAAAGGATCTTTCAACTTATGAGCTTCCACATCAATATTCAACAGGGTTTAAATATGTGTTGGTGAATGGTAAATTAGTAGTTGATAACGAGCAACACAATGGTACACGAAGTGGTATGGTATTAAGAAAATAAGTACATAAAATACCCCTGTATTCCACGTTTGCTTTGCGTCAAAAAAGACCCCGATTTCAACTTTACTACAATTAATGAATACAAGACCTATCATAAAAATCAAGTTAACCCAAGTTGATAAAGTGCTTGAGGTTATTGGAATTTTCCTGTTGGTAATGGTGTGGGTAATAACAATTATTAATTATTTTACGTCAGCAGATACCGTTGCTATTCATTTTAATTTATCAGGTGAGCCCGATCGCTATGGAAGCAAGAGGTTAATGCTTTTTATTCCTATCATTCCAACATTCTTATTTATTGCCTTAACAAAATTGTGTAAATATCCCCATCTTTTTAATTATACAACGTATATAAAAGCAGCAAATGCGGAGAACCAATACAGAATAGCTACAAGAATGCTAAGACTTTTTAAAGTTGCTATTGTGCTGATATTTGCTGTTGAAATTTTTGCAACACTGTTAGTTGCGGTTGGTATTTTTAACGGACTCGGTATTTATTTTTTGCCATTAACGCTTTTAATTCTTGCAGTTCCTATTACCTATTCTTTTGTGGCCTATAGCAAATCCGCAACTTTGAAAAACTAAGAATAATAAAATAATATCCCGCTAATCATACATCATTAAACAAAGGCTAATTCCTTTAACAATACCAAAAATAAATTCGATTCTAGGCAAAGTCTCTGCTTTGTTCTTGCAGGTTATTCCTTTTAAGGATTTCTTTATGTACCGAATTATAATAGTTTTTCGGGTTTTAATTTAAACGATAAATTAAAACGAGTTTACGCAAGTGTTTACGATACGCCCAACAAAAAATGACCGAAATAATAAACCCCTTGCTTTTTTAGCAAAGGGTTTACTTTTTATTTAATTAATTCTTTTATTTTAAAAATTTCTTACAACCATTTCTGTTCTACGATTTTTTGCACGTCCTGCTGCCGTGTCGTTATCAGCAACTGGTTTGGTTTCACCATATCCTGTGCTTTTTAAGCGACTCTCTTCTACCCCTTGGCTGATAAGATAATCCTTTACAGAAGTTGCACGGTTATGAGATAAATCGTGGTTGTATTCGTCAGAACCTTGAGAATCAGTATGCCCGTCAATATCTAGCATAAGAGATGCATCTGCCTTCATAATGTCAGCAACACTCTTTAACGAGGCAAACGATTTAGGAAGTAATTTGTAGCTGGCTGTACTAAAGAATACGTTCTTTGCAGCATAATTAATTTTTTCAATTACTTCTTTTTTAATCTCGGGGCATCCTTGGTTTTGTGCTGTGCCTGCACGTGTAGGACATTTATCCAACTCGTCATTTATACCATCACCATCGGTATCTGGTATTGGGCACCCTTGATATCGTGCAAATCCTGCTACTGTCGGGCATTTATCCATTTCATCATTTACACCATCTCCATCGGTATCAGGTATTGGGCATCCTTGGTATTTTGCAGTACCTGCAACATCAGGGCATTTATCATCTCCATCAGCAATAGCATCACCATCACGATCGGGGCAACCCATCAATGACGTTAAACCTGCAACATCAGGACATTTATCATCTCCGTCCAATACTCCATCACCATCACGATCTAATACAACCGGCACCGGCGGAAGCGGGGTAATTCCTGCTATACGACTACCAAATAACTTAATTTTTGCACCTGCTTGTATCTGTTGGTTGTAACGACGTGGTTGAATAGTTTGTGATTCATCTATCCTTTTTATTCCACGTACGTATTTACCAAACAGCGTAACACGGCTCCGCGGAAAAAATTCAACACCTCCCATTAACCCAAATACATTGTGATCAAATGCGGCTTCATTGTCAACCTCAACAGGTAAAGTTTTATCTTTTGCTTTTAGCAGAAAGTCTGCTTGTGCACCTAAGTCAAACGCAAAAAATTTGCCTGTATGAATTTTAAAAAACACGGGAACTGAGAGATAAGTTAACTCCTGGTTAAGCGTTGTCACATTGTTTTTTTCATACTTGCCTCCTAAACGGGAGTATTGTCCCTGAAGCTCCAATGAAATTACATTCCCCAGCGGGAAATTTACATATACACCGGGTGCAAAGCCCCATTTAAACTTTGTATCAGTACCGGGAATGTTATCTGATAACCTGAAACTTGAATAGTTTGCAGCCCCAAGCACACCTCCTGAAACAGTGTACCTCTCGGGCATTTGAGCAAAACTTGTTGATACGCACACTAGCGCCATTGCAAAAAATAATAACTTTTTTTTCATGTTGATTTTTTTTTTAGTTCTAACCACTATTATACAATGGTTGTGCCGAAGGAGATTAACATAAACTAAGCGCATTTAAAGGCTTCAAATCATCTTAGTTTGTAATAACAAAGAAAATTGTGGGAATGATTGGTTATAATTTTACTGCATTTGGCAAATAAGTCAACAGTTTTTTATTATTTTAAATCTGATTGTTATTGAACATATATGTGTTTTTAACGAACAGATCAAATATTTCGTCTCTATTAGTAATGACACTTATTAATAAAAAATTCAAAAATTTAATATTGTGATTTATGGGTGATAAGAAAAAATTTTAGAACAGAAATAATTTTTGTACCAAACAAAACAGTTATTCCTCTAACTTTATTAATACCAAAAATTAATTTATGAAAAACCTGTTGCTACATGTTTCATTTGTATTTATTAGCTTAAACAGCCTTGCACAAAAGAACCCTGTAATACCTGTAAAAGAATTAACGCCTGCAGGTGTGCAGGTTACTATTACCAAAGGCACTAATACAATTGCCGGTAAAAAAATTGATTATACAACCTACACTGGGTATTTAGATTTACGAAACGATACTGGTAAGTTGGTAGCGAAAGTATTTTTTACTTACTACAAAAAAGACGGAGATCTGCAAAACACAAGACCGATATGTTTTACATTTAACGGTGGCCCGGGCTCATCGTCTGTATGGTTGCACATGGGCGGACTTGCACCCAAAAGAGTATTGTTAAAAGATGATGGTACCGCTACTGCCCCACCCTATAAAATTTTAGACAACGAATACAGTTGGTTAGATAAAACTGATCTTGTATTTATTGATCCTGTGGCTACAGGTTACAGCAGGGCTGCGCCTGGCGAAAACCCTAAACAGTTTCATGGTTTTGTAGAGGATGTACAATCGATTGGCTCGTTCATTCGGCATTTTTTATCACGTTACGAAAGATGGGGTTCACCAAAATATTTGGCGGGAGAAAGCTATGGTACAACAAGAGCAGCAGGGCTGTCAAAGTATTTGCAGGATAGTTATCGTATTTATTTCAACGGAATTTTTCTTATTTCGCCCGTTCTAAATTTCGGAACAAACGATTATTATATTGGCAACGATCTTCCTCGTGCATTGTACATTCCATCTTACACAGCTGCGGCATGGTATCATAAAAAACTTGCGCCGGCTTTGCAGGCAGATCTTCAAAAAACCTTGCGAGAAAGTGAGCAATTTGCATTGGGAGAATATGCATCAGCACTTATAAAAGGTGGATGGATGACGGATGCAGAAAAAAATAACATCGCCGAAAAAATGAGTTACTACACAGGGTTAAGCAAAGCATATTGTTTGGCTGCAAATTTAAGGGTAGATGAAAACCGTTTTTACAAAGAACTACGCAGGCAAGATGGATTAACGATTGGCAGATTAGATGCACGCTTTACCGGGCGTGACTTTGATGATGTGGGCGAAGGCGTTAGTTACGATCCATCGTTTTCAAATATTGATGGGCCATTTACATCTTCGTTAAATGATTACTTTGGTAAGGATCTTAATTTTAAGGAAGACAAAGCCTATAATATTTTTGGGAGCGTAAACCCTTGGAACTATAGTAATGTGCAAAACCAATTTTTAAATGTAGCAGAAAATTTAAGGGATGCAATGACGAAAAATCCTGCATTAAAGGTATATGTAGGTTCAGGATATTACGATTTTGCTACGCCATATTTTACAGCACAATATGATGTTGAACACATGTTCTTACGCCCCGAAGCGAGGAAAAATATCAAACATTATTTTTACAATGCAGGGCACATGTACTACATTAACAAACCCGATATGATACAATTTAAAAAAGACGTAGATGCTTTTTTTGAGTTTAGCGGTAGCGGAGATTAGGTGTCATTACTCAAAGCAATTGAGATTAATTAGTAACGTAATTTGTAAAGTAGGTCTGTGAGGTCTATTTCTTACTTGCGTTTAGTTTTTTTTTAAAATTGGTAGTAATATCCTTCAGTTTAAAGTTAGTTGGGACTAGATTGCGTCAATGATGTTTTTACAAATATATTTTCTAAAAGGATCGAAGATTTATTGAATGCGCCTGCTTTCGAGGGCGTTGATATTAGGAGAACATAATTAGGTCAGCAACCGGAAATAAATGAAAATATCTCAGGGTTTTCTTGAGCTATTTCTATTTGCTACTTAAGAAATATATACGACTACAGAAACGCAGTTTATTTTTTAAACTAACTGCTAATTAGTACGGGTTTTAAATCGGCCTATTTCATAGGTATTAAATTCGGAAATTGAAAATGTAAAGGCAACAAAAAATCAATGTAGCGGTGTAAACTTATACATTGGTTTTACAATTAATACTACTTTAAATAGCAAATAAATTTGTTTTACATCCTTGCATTATTTTCTTTCGTCATTATTCCTCTCCTCCTCTTTTTTATCCAAATCCTCCAACGCAGTTTTTACAGCATCAGCAATTATTATTCTTTTTTTTATGCTCACACTTTCGTCTGCAAAAAGGTTACCTGCAAGCCTTGAGAAATCTGTTATTGGCCCGCCCGACTTATATTTATCTTCGTAAGTTGATTTGCCCATTTCTCCAAACTCTCTTACTGTAGCTATTATAAAAACTAAAAATAGAACTACGATAATGGATGTTAAAACAATAATGTCTGTATTTTCAGTCATCTGCTATTGATTTTTTTTCATGTTAAAAAAGATAAGTAAACCCATAATTGTAGGCGGCCACAAACCAATAAAAATTGCTCTTTGCGGATCTTTAAGAACTACGTAGTAATATTCTGAAACAAAAATGAGCAGAATAACCATTACTACAATTAATATTTCGGAGGCTTTAAATTTTTTGAACATTTGTATAGTTTATATAATTGTTTTCAACACTGTTATATCTAGAATTACATTCTCAATGTCGAAATGTACGAAAGTTATTGGAAAAGAAAACGAAATTTCCAATTTTCACAAAGGGCTATCTCACCTCACTATTACTAAAATGCTACAGCGTTTTCTATTTTGTAAGATGGGATGATTACACAATCTTTTGGGAATTACAACAAAAAATACGAAGCACATTTGGCGTTAAGACAAGGACTAACGCTTCGAATTTTTTGCGTAAAAATTACACAAATAGCAATTTGGTTTCATAGATACTTACACCGCAAACCCCTAAATTTGCAGCACTAAAAAACAACTATGAATTTTCAACTTTCAGAAGAGCAGCAAATGATACAACAAGCTG
>JANOTH010000403.1:0-11274 GCA_031416275.1 Ferruginibacter sp.
TATTTTGATCGCAAATGTAAAGGTTCTATTTTATTTAATACTTATATCTCAATACTTACATAAAATGAGCAAACTTGTAGTTATCGGTGGCGGTGCAGCAGGTTTTTTTTGTGCAATAAATGCTGCAAGACTTCAGCCACAACTTGAAGTGATTATTTTAGAGAAGACCGGAAAACTTTTAAGTAAAGTAAAGGTTAGCGGCGGTGGTAGATGCAATGTGACGCATAGCAATTTCAGCATTGGTGATATGATAAAGAAGTATCCTAGGGGAGATAAATTTCTTAAGAAAGCATTTCATCATTTTTTTACCACAGATACTATCAATTGGTTTTTAGAACGAGGCATTGAAACAAAAACTGAAAAAGATGGTAGAATGTTTCCTGTTTCAAACGACTCGCAAACAATTGTAGATTGCTTTTTAAGGGAGGCATCTAAATACAATGTGAAAATTGAAATTAATACAGATGTTGCTGATTTAAAAGTTCAAAATAGTAAGTGGATTATAGCTACATCTTCAAATAAAATTATAGAAGCTGATTTTGTCTGCATTGCCTCAGGTGGTTTTATAAGAATGGTTAATGCAAAATGGCTTTCACTTTTGGGGCACACAATTTCTCCACCGGTTCCTTCTTTGTTTACGTTCAATATGCCAAGTAATTCAATAACGAAGTTGATGGGACTATCTGTAGAAAATGTAAAAGTAAAAATTGCAGGGGAAAAATTGGAGACAGACGGTCCATTATTAATTACACACTGGGGATTTAGTGGTCCTGCAATTTTAAAGATGTCGGCATACGCAGCTTTGATATTGGCTGATAAAGATTATGATTTTATTGCTGTTATTAATTGGCTTCCGATATACAACGAAAATACCTTAAGGGACAAAATGCAGTTATTGAGGTTTGATATGGCTACGACTAAAATGCAGAATAAGAATCCATTTTTATTACCCGCCAGATTATGGGAATATCTATTATTTGAAAGTGGAATAAAAGAGGGAATTAAATGGGCAGACTTACCAGCCAAAGAGCAAAACTTACTGATAAAAAATTTGTGTTTACAGTCATTTAAAATAAAAGGAAAAACAACTTTTAAAGAAGAATTTGTAACCGCAGGCGGGGTTAATACAGAAGAAATAAATGTAAACACGATGGAAAGTAAAATGAAAAAAAACTTATTTTTTGCAGGGGAGGTTATTAATGTTGATGGTGTAACGGGAGGTTTTAATTTTCAGAATGCATGGACAACAGGATGGATTGCAGCTAATGCAATTGCCAATAGCTCTACCGTTACAAACCCTTTTTAACATGTTCTATTTATCTTTTTTAGGGGTAAAAAATTATTGCTATTTTTTATGTTAGTAACTTTCGGCCTTAATGAAAATACTCGATAAATACATTTTAACTAAATATCTTACAACTTTCTTTTTCTGTATTATTCTATTTACAGCAATAGTTGTTGTGGTTGATATAAGTGAAAAGACTGACAACTTTGCCAAGTCAAATTTATCTGCTTACCAGATAATGACAGATTACTATTTTGGCTTTATTCCCAGAATAGATGCCCTACTTTTTCCTTTATTCGTTTTTATTTCAGTCATTTTTTTTACATCAAAAATGGCAGGGCGCTCCGAGGTAATTGCTATACTAAGTAGCGGAGTTACTTACCATCGATTTATAAGACCATTCCTTGCAGGAGGGTTAATTTTATCTGCTATTCTATGGTTAGGTTATCAATACGTAGTACCAAAAGCAAATCAAAAATGGGGAGATTTTGAGAAAAGATATATTGATGGAAGTTCCCCTGCAGGTATGAATAACACTACCTATAAGCAAAATGTTTATTTTAAAATAGATCAAAATAGCTATGTCGGAATTAGAGGATATGATACAATTTCTAAAACTGGAAATGGATTTTTTTTACAACGTTTTGCTGATAATAAATTGCTGTACAATTTAAGAGCTTCTAATTTTAATTGGGATACAATTTCAAAAAAATGGAAGTTGACAGATGTGACAGAACGTTACTTAAACGATATAAATGAAACAGTAACAAAGGTGTCATTTAAATTAATGAATTTTAATTTTAAACCAATTGATTTAAGAAAAGACGATTATTTAAAAGATCAAATGAGTACGCCGGATTTAGAAGCTTTCATTAAAATGGAAAGAATAAGAGAATCGGATACAGTGAGTGCGTTGCTTGTAGAACGATATAATAGAGACGCAATACCTGCTTCTGTTCTAATACTTACTGTTATAGGAACTGTGCTAGCTTCCCGAAAAGTTAGGGGTGGCAGCGGCGCACACATTGCTATTGGAGTGGTATTGAGTATGACTTATATTTTGTTTAGCAGAATATCAGTTGTGTTTGCTACTAAAGGAAGTTTTACCCCGTTGCTAGCCGCATGGTTACCCAATATAGTGTTTGGCTTACTTGCAATTTACTTATACAGGAGGGCATCTCAGTAAAGTAGATATTTCATTTCAACGAAGATTTATTTCACGATAATTTTGCATTATTTTTTCTAAATCATTTGTTTAACAGTAAATGCAGACGTAATTTTAAAGCGAAATAATAAAACGATTTGTTATTGATAACTAACACATAAGAACATTTCCATTTCAGCGTTATTTTCTTATATATTTTTCACAGAAATATTTTTACAATGGGTATAATAAAAGACAGGTTTAAAGCAAAATCAGATGAGGTAAGTGCCGAAATGAAAGAAATGCTGAAAGAGCATGGTGATAAAAAAATTGGCGAAGTTACTTTGGCTCAGGTTTACCAAGGCATGAGGGGCATTACAGGTTTGGTTTCAGAAACATCGTTGCTTGACGCACAGGATGGAATACGTTTTAGAGGATATTCAATACCCGAATTGCAGGAGAAACTTCCAAAAGCACCTGGTGGCTCAGAGCCATTGCCCGAAGGTTTGTTTTATTTGATGCTTGTTGGGGAGTTGCCAACGGAAGATGATGTACACCACTTAACTAGTGTTTGGCAACGCCGAAGCCACGTGCCTAATCATGTGTTTGCTACCATTGAAGCCTTGCCAGTGAGTACTCACCCTATGACTCAATTTGTAGTTGCAATTATGGCCTTACAAACAGAAAGTCAGTTTGCAAAGCGTTATGCGAAAGGCATGAATAAAAAAGATTATTGGGAAGCTACTTTTGATGATTCGATGGATTTAATTGCTCGGTTACCACGAATAGCCGCCTACATATACAGAAGAAAATATAAAGGAGGTGAACATATTCAACCTAATGGATTACTCGATTGGGCAGGTAATTTTGCTTACATGATGGGTTATGAAGATGAAGGCTTTATGGAATTAATGCGTTTGTATATGACAATACATGCAGACCATGAAGGTGGTAACGTATCTGCTCATACTACTCACTTAGTTGGTTCGGCTTTAAGTGATCCATATTTGAGTTTTGCTGCCGGTATGAATGGCCTAGCAGGTCCTTTACATGGCCTGGCAAACCAAGAGGTTATAAAATGGATACTTGAATTAAGAGAGCAGATTGGAAGTGATGCTCCTACAAAAGAAGAGATAGCTGCGTATGTTGAGCAAACACTTTCAGAAGGGAAGGTTGTTCCAGGATATGGGCATGCAGTTTTAAGAAAAACTGATCCTCGTTTTACAGCGCAAATGGAGTTTGGAAAAAAGCATATGCCTGATGATGCACTCGTACAGACTGTTTGGAATATATACGAAGCTGTGCCACCAATTTTAGGTACAAAAGCTAAAATTAAAAATCCGTGGCCAAATGTTGATGCACATAGTGGTGCATTGCTGTTGCATTATGGTATGAAGGAATACGAATTTTACACGGTTCTATTTGGTGTCTCTCGTTCACTTGGTGTGTTGGCTAGTTTGTGCTGGGACAGAGCTTTTGGTTTCCCTTTAGAAAGACCAAAATCAATTACAAATGACCTTGTAAAAAAATGGCTTGAAGGTAAAGACGAGGTTTGGGGCGACTAGCATATAATGAAATGAAAATAGTAAAATGCTTCTAATTATTTAGGAGCATTTTTAATTTGTTTTGGATGGTAATTATATAAAATTATATTTGCAATCTTTAAATAATGGGGAATTAGCTCAGTTGGTAGAGCGCTTGCATGGCATGCAAGAGGTCAGCGGTTCGAACCCGCTATTCTCCACAACCTCCTAAGTAATTATTTTTTGATTGTTATCATCACTGCCTCCGCAATGCTTCATCAAAAATAAAAAGCGCTTATTTTTTATCTTCTTAAAATATTTTTTTCAGTTAAAATTATTAATAACTTTAATTCTTCCAAGTTATTTGAGTTGCTGATTTTTTAATATCCTGATTTAAAAATTTTGAGAGAAGCGCTCTATTAAAAGTTTTAATTTACGATTATGTAATAGTACATTTATCAAGCTTCGAGGTCAATTATAAATCTTAAAGACTAATTCCATTGTGATTCTTATCGAAGAAGCAAGGAAAGATTTTTACTTTATGATATTGTTTTGATTACGATGTATAAAAGAAGAATATTTTCAATAATAATTTTTTAAATCTAAAAAATAAATTGTAGGATCCTTTTAATAAATTGATGATTTAGTTGCTTGTTTTTCTATTTTTGGGAATGCTGAAATAAATTGTGAACAAGCATAAAAGGGTATTTAAAAATGACTAAGAAATTATTATTCGTCTTATTAACAATTGCGTTTGTAATAGAGGCTGCCCTAACCATATTATGTCTCTTTAAGCCTTCTACTGCTATGGGCTTATTTGGTATGGTGTACAGCAATGAAATTGCATTTTTAGGATATATTGTAGGATGGTTTTGCTTGCTGGTTTCCATTCTTATAGTCTTTGCATTTCTCGGACTAAAAAATAATAATAATGGGCATAGCATATTAATTTATATACTAGGCTGTTGGTGGATAGGTCTTGGTATTGGCGTGTACGTAAGTTTTAAAAAAACTGATAACCTGCTCCTTGACTCTTTAAAAGGGTTTTTATTAGTTGTACTGAATTATTTATATACCAAACAGAGAAAAATAGAGCCGTAACCTCATTAGATTTCTATTACTTGTAATTTTTTTTTACGTGTAATTTCATGGGGAAGATTTTCAAGAATGCAATTTTTTAAAATTCCTGATAGTCTTGTTTTTACAAAACCTTTTATTGTTACAATGCTAATTTCTCTTGCAGGTGCAGGACTTTTAAAATAGCGCAACATGCCTTTTTTTGCAACACTCATATCAAGTGTTGCAAGCTCAGGAAGTAAAGTAATACCCTCATTTTTTTCTACAAAATTTTTAAGTGTTTCAATACTTCCCGTTTCATATTCTAAATGTTTTTCTATAGTAGAGTTTTTTTGTAGCTCACATAAATTTAAGGTTTGACTACGCAAACAGTGGCCCTCCTCTGCCAGCCATAGCCGGTTGGGATCAATGTCTGACGGCAATATATATTTCTTTGCAAACATTTTCTCTCTTTTAGAAACATAGGCGATAAATTCTTCATTAAATAAAACATCTTCCTGCAAGTCGTCATTGGCAAGTGGCGTTGCAAGTATGCCAATATCTATGCTTCCATTTTTTAGACGCTTAATAATTTTTTCAGTTGTTAGTTCACTAATACTCAACTTAACAGCGGGATATTTTTTTATAAATGAAAGTAAGAACAAGGGCAGTAAATAGGGTGCAAGTGTAGGAATAATTCCAATTTTTAAATGGCCTTCTACACTGTTTTTTTGTTGCTGAATAAGTTGCTCAACCATTGCGGCTTCTGCGAGTATTTTTTTTGCTTGTTCTATAATAATAGCACCGGTTTCTGTGGTGGTAACCGGCATGGTGGTTCGGGAAAAAATAATCGTTTTTAATTCTTCCTCAAGCTTTTGCACCTGAAGGCTAAGAGAGGGTTGCGCAATATGGCAATGCTGTGCTGCTTTTCCGAAATGTTTAAAAGAATCTAGCGCAATTATATATTCAAGTTGGATAAGTGTCATTATAGTTTGAAGCTATTATTTTATAAAAATGATTAATTAAAAGTATAACAAACTTTTTATAATTTTAATAAAAGAACAAAGTATTAAAAGCATCATACAAATAAAAAAATCCCCATTGAAAATCCAAAGCCATGAACAGTAGTTTTCATGGCTTTTGTTTTAATAAATTGATATTAGAAACTTTCTTTTGCAGGACCTATGCTTGGATGCTATTTGCTTGTTGGTTTTTAATTTTTAAATGGTTGATAAAATTTAATAACTGCAAAAATTATATCGGCTCGGTAAATATTTCATTTAAAATTAGCATCTCTTTATTTTAAGGTCATTAACTTACAAAAAATTATAACCCATCAAACATGTTACAGATGTTAGGTTTTAAATGAAATTTTAATGACGAAATCAGAGATTAAATTTTTAGAGGGTCCACAAAATCGTTGGAAGGATTTTAAGTTCGCCTTTAGTGTATTAATGGAATTTATAAAGGGATTTAGAAGTCTGCATTTTGCAGGCCCGTGTGTAACGATTTTTGGTTCTGCAAGGTTTAAGGAGGATCATATTTATTACAAACAAACAGAGGTAATTGCAGGCGAAATTGCGAAACTTGGTTTTACTATATTAACCGGAGGAGGACCCGGCATAATGGAAGCTGCCAATAAAGGTGCGAGGCAAGTGGGTGGGCGAAGTGTAGGTTGCAATATAGTACTACCACACGAGCAGCACCACAATCCATATCTTGACAAATGGGTAAACATAAAATACTTTTTTGTTCGTAAAACGCTTCTTATAAAATACTCTTATGCATTTGTTGTGATGCCCGGTGGCTTTGGTACGCTAGATGAGTACTTTGAAGCACTCACATTAATTCAAACAAAAATGATTAGCCAGTTTCCTATCATTATTTTTGATAAAGCTTTTCATAAGGATATCATTGAGCATATTGAGACAATGAAAGACAAAGCAACCATTTCGCCCGAGGATTTAAATCTTTGTTTGTTTACAGATTCTGTAGAAGAGGCTGTGGCATATATACAAGAGAATGCGATTGGCAGGTTTAAATTAAAGCCTAAAGTTGTAAGAAAAAAATGGTGGCTTTTTGAAAATTAATTTTTTGATGCAACAAATATGATGCACTAAATGTCTATCAAGTGAATTTGATTTTATTCACTTAATAACATAAAAATGAAAATACTTTTAGCTCTAATTTTTAATTTGTCCATGTTTAATGCATTTGCTCAATTTGGTGCACAAGGGCAAAAAGTTTTAGGCGGCACACTAAACTTTAACGCAGGTAATGCAACCAATTCTTTGAGCCCTGAGGCAAAATCGAATTTTAATAATGCTGGTGGTAGTGTAAATATTGGCAAGTTTACAAAAATCAATACGTTGAGAACCTTCTCTGTTTCTTACGTTCACGGATATGTAAAAAATCAAGTAACAAATAACAGCGCTAGAAACAACAGCAATTCAGTCTTTCTATCTTATGGAATAACCAAATATAAAGAAGTAGCAAAAAAACTTTTTCTTGGTATTGGCGGTGCTGCTTACACCGGTTATGGAAGGGTAAAAAATTACAGTTTAACATTGCCTGATAGAAGTGAATCAGATGGTTTTAGCTTCGGTGCCTATTTTTTTCCTGTAGGTTCTTATCAGGTAAGCGAAAGGTGGGTCGTTAACGTAACAGGTTCCTCTCAATTTTTAAATGTTGGTTACGGCATATCTACTGCTAAATCTTATTCGCCCAATCAACCTACTACAAAATCACAAACGCAAAACTTCAGTTTGCAGGCAGGGCTTTTTGGGTCGGAGTTAAAAAATATAACATTCGGATTTAGTTATCTCTTGAAAAACAAGCGCAAGTCATAATCCGCTTTTATTTTACTTCTTAATATTCAGTTTTATTATCTTGTAATTTCCAGGCTTCAAAAACCTTAATGGCGGCGGCTCTGCCAACATTAGTTAACGGGATTTTCCTGTCTGTAATGCTGCATTTCATTTCGTCGTAAAGCATTGCATCATCAAAGCCTACATTTGCAGCATCTTCTCTGTTGTTGGCGTAATAAATGGCTTTTGGCCGTGCCCAATATATCGCACCAAGGCACATAGGGCATGGCTCGCATGATGTGTACACCTCGCAATCTTGCAACTGAAAACTGTTTAAATTTTTGCAGGCATCTCTTATGGCTACAACTTCGGCATGTGCCGTTGGGTCGTTGGTGGAAGTAACTTTGTTGTTGCCTCTTCCCACAACAATATTATCTTTTACAATAACACAACCGAACGGTCCCCCTTCGTTATCAAGCATTCCTTTTTTTGATAGCTCAATAGCTTCATGCATAAATTTTTCTTCTCTTGTCATAACGGGCAAAAGTATAAAAAGGAATGTGTTTTTTGCTGATTGTGTAAAAATGCCGACCACGGGCTTTATCGTTGAAAAAAGATTTTCTGATGAAGGGCTGCAGGATCCGCAGGGGAAGTGCCGCCAAGGGCGTTACCGTAGCAAAGCGGAGCCCGCAGCAGCCTGAACTACTGTTGCCATTTATTTGATGCTGAGAGCCCCCAATTCTTAGAAATATTTCAATTAATTCTTAGTTATGAAAATGGAAATAAAACGCTAGTTGGTGGTAAAAAATTGTTTTTAAACAATTGTTACCATCTTAATAAAAATATGTTGTGTATTTTTACACTATCAGTTGTTAGTTAAAGCAAAAAACTATGGGAATTTTAAGGCAGATTGGGCAATATTTATACATCGTAAAAAAAGACCCAAACGATAAGAGCACACAATGGATGAAGTACATGCATGGAATAAACAGGCTTAGTATTCTGTTGTTTATTTTCGCCATGATTGTGCTCGCTATAAAATTATTACGGAGTTAAAAACGCATGTATTTTATTTGCTGCGTTTGCAGATGCGTTGCCTGACCCGTGTAGCAAGTTAAAGAGGTCATTATAATCACTTTTTATTGAATTAATTTTTTCATCGTCTTCCAGTATAAGTTTCAATTCGGCTACAAGATTCGGTACGTTTAAATCATCTTGTATTAATTCTTTAACCACTTCTTTATTCATAATAAGGTTTACAAGGCCTATGAATTTTATCCTGATGAGCCTTTTAGCAATTTCATAAGATATTTTTCCACCTTTATAGCAAATGATTTGGGGTACCTTAAACAAAGCGGTTTCTAAAGTAGCAGTACCACTTGTAACCATTGCTGCTGCTGATTTTGAGAGTAGTTCGTAAGTTTTGTCTGCAACGGAAGTTACATTGCTGTAAGGTTGTAAAATTTCTTCATAAAAAGTATTTTCTAACCCGGGAGCTTTTGCCACAACAAATTTATATTCAGGGAAAAAATTTGCAACCTGTAACATTATAGGAAGCTTTATTAATATTTCCTGCTTGCGGCTTCCAGGCAAAACTGCTACTATTTTTTCTCTAGATAATTGAGGATTTGCTGTTATAAAATCACTAACAACTTCTGCCAAAGGATGCCCAACATAATCTACCTCAACATTAAATTTTTTATAAAAATTTTTTTCAAAAGGAAGAATAACAAGCATTTTATCTACATCTCTTTTAAGCGCATGTACCCTATTTTCCTTCCACGCCCATATTTGCGGAGATATGTAATAAACAACTTTTATTTTTTGCTTGCGAGCCCATTTTGCAATACGCATGTTAAAACCCGGGTAATCAATTAAAATAAGTACGTCAGGCTTAAACGCCACAATATCCTTTTTGCAAAAGTTGATGTTCTTAAAAATTGTCGGGAGGTTTTTAACGACTTCTGCAAAACCCATAAATGCCAAATCTCGGTAATGCCTTACTAGGTTAGCCCCTGCATTTTCCATTTTATCGCCACCCCAACAGCGAATTGCAGCGTCATAATCATTTCTTTTTATTTCTTTTATAAGGTTACTGCCATGCAAATCTCCACTAGCTTCTCCGGCAATTATGTAGTATTTCATTTTTACAATGACGATTTTATTTGCAAAATAGCTATTTAATAACACAACTATCCTTTATAAAATCTATCTTTAAATTCAATTAAATTTCTATGTGTCGCCTACGCAACATTCTTTATGCTGTATTTTTTGTGCTGACGATTTGTTCAGTTTCCTGCAGGCAAAAAACATCTTTAAAAAATAATGATTTAGTTGCTGATCCTGTTCAAATGAACGGAAAGGTGAAAGCAAATATTGAATTTATTTTAAGCGAAGTTGAGGGTGATAAAAAGATTATTGACTCAACACAAATTGTTTATTACTACCCAATTCTTCAATCCTATGGCAACAATAACTACAACTCTTTTTGGTGTAATACCGAAAAATTAACGTCTAATGCAAATTTGCTAATACGCTTTGTTGACAGTTGTGCAAAGGTTGGGTTGTTTAAAGAAGACTATCATTTTAAAAAGCTCACCCAGTTAAAATATGTGTTGGATACAGATTCCGTAAAAAGAATGGATGCAGTAATGTGGGCACATGCAGATATTATTTTAAGTGAAGTATTTGCAGCTTTGCTTAAAGATTTAAAGCAAGGCAGATTGGTGGTTGATAGCGCATCATATAGAAATGATACTACCAAATACCGTACTTTCTTTGATATTAATTTTGGGAAAATTAGAAACGGTGAGGATGTAATTAGCGTATTAACTTCTGTGCAACCTAAGCACAATGGTTACGAAAAACTAAAGCTTGCTTTAGATAAGTTTATAGATAGCATGGACCTAAAAGATTATACTTTTTTAAATTACCCGTATAAAGATTCACTCTCTTTTATTAAGTTATTTAAAAAAAGGATTACAGAGGAAGGTTTTACAGTTGGCAACAATGTGGACAGTATCGAATTGAAAGATGTAGTTAAAAAATACCAAGTAAGCAAAGGTTTGGTGGTAGATGGAAAAATAGGAAAGAGTGTTGTGAAGCGTCTTAATTTAAACGACAGGCAAAAATTTACCATCATCGCAATTACTTTGGATAAATACAAGTTGCTTCCCGAAAAAATGCCTCAAAAATATGTATTTGTAAACCTCCCCGCATACAATTTAAAAGTGTGGAGTGCAGATACGATTGCGGTTAATTCAAAAATTATTTGTGGAAAATCTACAACGCCAACACCCCATATTACAAGCCTAATAAATAATATTGTACTATACCCAACCTGGACAGTGCCAATGAGTATAATTAAAAAGGAGCTACTCCCGGGGCTAAAAAGAAATACTGATTACCTCACAAAAAAGGGTCTCTACTTATTAGATACAAAAGGAGAAAAAGTAGATC
>JANOTH010000404.1:0-2404 GCA_031416275.1 Ferruginibacter sp.
ACAAAGTAGGCATTTATATTCCCGGCGGCTCTGCACCACTCTTTTCAACAGTTTTAATGCTTGGTATCCCCGCAATGATTGCAGGCTGCAAAGAAATCATTTTATGCTCGCCGCCTGATAAAGACGGCAAAATAAACCCTGCCATTTTATATACCGCTAGCTTGATAGGCATTACACAAATATTTTGTGTAGGCGGTATACAAGCTGTTGCAGCCATGACTTTTGGAACAGAAACAATCCCCGCTGTTTATAAAATATTCGGTCCGGGGAACCAGTATGTTACCGCAGCAAAGAAACTTTCACAATCTTTCGGCGTAGCTATTGACATGCCTGCCGGACCAAGCGAAGTGCTCGTGATTGCTGATGCAAATGCCGACCCTGCCTTTGTTGCGGCAGATTTATTGTCGCAGGCAGAGCATGGTGCTGATAGCCAGGTAATATTATTGGCAGACAGCAAAGAGCTGATAGAAAAAACAGAACGAGAAATCACAATACAACTAGAGAATCTACCACGCAAAGAATTAGCCGCAGCTGCCTTGCTAAACAGCAAATCAATTTTATTAAAAAGCCTCGATGAATGTATTGCATTTAGCAATTATTATGCGCCTGAGCATTTAATCATTGCTACAGAAAAGTACGAAGAATTGATAGGCGGTATCACAACGGCAGGTTCTGTTTTTTTAGGAAGATACAGTTGTGAATCATTGGGCGATTATGCAAGCGGTACCAACCATACACTACCAACCAACGGCTATGCCCGCAACTACAGCGGCGTTTCCTTAGATAGTTTTGTGAAGAAAATTACTTTCCAGGAAGTGAGTGCTGATGGTATTAAAAACATTGGTCCAGCGGTAGAATTGATGGCCGAAGCAGAACAATTACTTGCGCACAAAAATGCAGTAACATTAAGATTAAAAACTTTATAAGATATGTTTCAGTTAGAAAAAATTGTGAGACCCAACATTCTAAATTTAAAACCATACTCCAGTGCACGTGACGAATACACCGGGAAAGATGCGGTATTTTTAGATGCCAATGAAAATCCTTTTGGAGAATTAAACCGCTATCCTGATCCACACCAAACAGCACTAAAAGAAAAACTCGGCAGTATAAAATTTATTGGTACAGAAAATATTTTTATTGGAAATGGGAGCGACGAAGTGATTGATATTGCCTACAGAACATTTTGCGAACCGGGCAAAGACAAGGCGCTCACCTTCTCCCCCACTTATGGCATGTACGACGTATCAGCAGCCATTAATAATATTGAATTAATAAAAATTCCACTGAATGAAGATTTTCAGATTGATTTGGCATTGGTGAATAAATACATTGATGATGACGATTTAAAGCTCATTTTTATATGCTCACCCAATAATCCATCGGGTAACAATTTAGATAATATTGAAGAAGTTTTAAAAAGATTTAAAGGAATTGTTTTTGTTGATGAAGCATATATTGATTTTAGTGATAGCGAGTCTTTTCTGTCAAAACTGAGTTTATATCCTAATATCATTATCTCCCAAACTTTTAGCAAAGCCAGGGGGTTGGCCGCGGCAAGAGTAGGTACAGCATTTGCTTCTAAAGAAATAATCAATTTATACAATATAGTAAAGCCTCCATATAATATAAGCAAACTTAATCAGGAAGCAGCTTTGCAGTCACTGGAAGATCAACCACGGTTTGAGGAAAATAAAAATGCCATTTTAGTTCAACGGGCTTTTTTACAAAGCGAATTGGCAAAAATCAATTTGGTAAAAAAAATATATCCTACTGATGCAAACTTTATGCTAGTTGAGGTGCACGATGCAGATAAGATTTACAATGAACTGGTAAACCAAAAAGTTATTACTCGCAACAGAAACAGTGTAGTAAAAAACTGCATCAGGATAACCGTGGGTAGTGAACCTGAAAATGGTAAATTGATTGAAGCACTGACGAAACTTTAGTTCGCCTGAATGAATAGGGAATGAAATCGCTGAAATATGTTAATCAATAAACTGAAATAAAATATTATAAACGCTAAAAAAATAAAGACTCCAAAGTCCCCTTGCGGGGGATTTAGGGGGCTAATACAAAAATGAAAAAAGTACTTTTTATAGATAGAGATGGAACATTGGTTATTGAGCCACCAATCGATTACCAGCTTGATTCTTTGGAGAAATTAGAATTTTACCCAGGCGTATTTCAGTATTTATCACGCATTGCAAAGGAGTTAAATTATGAGCTTGTAATGGTTACCAACCAAGATGGATTAGGAACCAATTCTTTTCCTGAGGAAACGTTTTGGCCTGCACAAAATAAAATAATCAATGCATTTAAAAATGAAGGAGTGGTTTTTGCCGATATTATTATCGACAAAACAATGCCTGCCGAAAATGCTCCAACCCGCAAACCCGGTACA
>JANOTH010000405.1:0-28853 GCA_031416275.1 Ferruginibacter sp.
TAGCCAATAATGTCCGAAAAATACTTTTTTATCTTCAGGTGAATAGAAATTGGTGGTTTTGAGGCTTATAATGTCAACAGGCAATGCAGGCAAATTTTCTAGAGGTTCGATGCTGATTGATTTGTAAGTCATCGCAGCTGGATCTTCCCACCATTTTATTCTTATTTCACTTCGGTTGGTTCCATCTTTGTCTGTAAAGGAAAGTCCTTCAGGCATTTTCATTTCTCTACCTTTTAGAGTTTCTTCAATTGACTTATTTAGAGGGGTGCCTTTTTTTACAGACTGAAATATTAGTTCGTCGGTGAGTCTTCCGTTTACAAGTGTTTTCCTAAGGTAGTCAATGTTATTTTCGTTCCAACAGGCATGCACCGCTCTAAAAGTCGCTGTCTCATAAAACAGCGGTAGTGTTTTAAACCATTCTAGATATCCCTCATATTCTGTTTGCATATTCTGAAACTGTTCTAACGTTCTGTAATGCTGAATAATATTTGTGATAAGGTGCTTACGCAAATGACCACCTTCACTTTCCTGAAAATGAAAACACAGGGCATTGTATTCATGATTACCCATTAATGCGATTGCATTACCGCTATCAACCATTGCTTTTATTATTTCAAGTGTTTCTTTAATTTTTGGTCCTCTGTCAATGTAGTCTCCAATAAATAAAACTTTTCGTGAAGGATGAGCATAGGTGCCATCGTGATTCTCATACCCAAGTTTGTTCAGCAGTTCAATTAATTTATCAGCATGTCCATGTATGTCTCCAATTATATCTGTCATATGGTAAATGTTTTTTTATTATTTAATTCCCTTAAAATATTAGATTACCCCATCGCTATCAACCACTCCCTCAATTCCCTCCCATCAGCATTCATTTTTAAACTTTTTTTCTCCAGCTTTAATTGTGCGGCAATGGCAGGCGGAATGGGCACTGCTTCATTAGTAATTGGCTCTATAACATCGTAAAATTTTACAGGGTGAGCTGTCTCTAAAATCACCCCTTTTTCATTTGGGTTTTTAATAAGATATGTTTGTAATGCATTGTATGCAACAGCACCATGCGGGTCTAATAAATAATTATTTTCTTTAAAAACTTGCAGTAAAGTTTTTGCATTTTCAGCATCTGTAATGGATGTGCTGCTCAACATATTTTTTAGATCATTGTTTTCATTGTTGAACATTTCTAGTATCCGTACAAAATTGCTTGGATCCCCTACATCCATTGCATTTGAAATAGTAGCCACCGCTTTCTTTGGGATATAAGATCCGGTTTGAAAAAACTGTGGTACGGTATCATTTGCGTTACATGCTGCAATAAAATGTTTAATTGGTAAGCCGCTTTTCTGCGCAAGTAAACCTGCACAGATATTTCCAAAATTGCCACTCGGCACCGCAACTATTGGAGGGTTATTTTTATCCTGCCATTGTTGCCATAAAAAGAAATAATAAAACTGCTGTGGCAACCAGCGGGCAACATTTATTGAATTGGCAGAAGTAAGAAACACCTTTTGCTTCAATGCTTCATCCATAAAGGTTTCCTTCACCATTTTTTGGCAATCATCAAAGCTGCCGTTTACTTCTATGGCATTTATATTTTTACCAAGAGTTGTCAGTTGTTTTTCCTGCACGCTGCTCACTTTCCCGGAAGGATACAATATCACCACTTCAATACCTGGCACATCATAAAAGCCATTTGCGACTGCACCGCCAGTATCACCTGACGTTGCAACAAGCACTACTATTTTATCGGTTTTGTCTTTTGCAAAATATCCCAGACAACGACTCATAAATCTTGCGCCAATATCCTTAAACGCAAGGGTAGGCCCATGAAATAATTCTAAAGAAGAAATGTTTTCAGAAATATGAACTAGTGGAATATTAAAATTCACTGTTTCTTCCACAATTGTTTTTAATATTTCATCTGGAATAACATTACCAATATATGGTTTAATAACATTGTAAGCTATGGCAGGATTTGAATAGCTTTCTATACTGTCTAACATTTTTTTATTTACCTGCGGAATACTTTTAGGAAAATACAAACCCTTATCCGGCGCCTGTCCTGCAATGGTAGCAGTTTTAAAATCTACTATGGGAGCGTTTTTATTTAGACTGTAGTAAAGCATGGTTAGTATTGAGTAGTTATATATGAGTATCAAGACACAAGTATCAAGACGGGGACAAAAGACAAAAGATGAAAGCCACACGATCAAATTGTGCAGTCCGTAATTCGCAAATGGAAATTCGTAATTTATGTCTTATCACTAACTACTTTTACACCCTCCCTGTTCACCGTTGTAACATAACACTTAAAATCTACCCCTAATTTTGTGTAAATATCTTCCATAATATTTTTTATTTGCTTGGCGGTTTGTTCATCTTTATTAAACATAAAAATAGATGGTCCCGAGCCCGAAATGCCGCCACCCAAAGCACCTGCTTCTTTACATTGTTTTTTTACATCAGCAAAGCCGGGTATTAAAATGCTGCGAACCGGTTCAATAATCACATCTTCCAACGATCGACCAATTAAATCATAATCTTCCTTTAAAAATCCGGTTACCAACCCCGCAATATTTCCCCATTGTTTAATAGCATCTTTTAACTGTACTTCTTTACGCAAAATTTGCCGCGAGTCTGAAGTTTTAACCTCTATCTGAGGATGAACAACTGTAACAAAAAGGGGTGGAGAGTTAAGCGGTATAATATCCAATGGATGTATAGAACGTATCAATGTAATGCCACCATAAATACATGGCGAAATATTGTCAGCATGTTTTACGCCACTTGCTAATTTTTCGCCATTCATGGCAAACTGAACCAATTGTTCTTTGGTAAAATAATTATCCAGTAACATATTTGCAGCAACTACTGCACCCGCTGAGCTTGCAGCGCTTGAACCCAAACCACTACCCGGCATAATTGTTTTATGAATAGATACATTAAATCCTATTTGTTTTGGATATGCTTCCATTAAAGCGTGCAAGGCAACGCCCGCAACGTTCTGCTCTGTAATTTCTGAAAGCCCATAACCATCAGTGTGTTTAATATTAATAATTGGCTCATCCAATAAAGTAAGTTCCATTACATCTTCCGGATCGTTTAATGCCATACCCAAAATATCAAAACCACACACCAAATTGGCAACGGTGGCAGGGGCTGTTATTTTAATTTTTTTCATAATGATTTATTTGAACCGCTAGGACGCCAAGGCGCAAAGTGTCATAAAGGGTTTCTTCGCTCTGCGAAAACTCTTTTAACTCATTTCTCTCCGGTGAATTTCTTGAACCGCAAAAACGCTAAGTCGCAAAGTTCTACAAACAGATATCTGCCCGGCGAAAACTTCTTTAACTCAACTTCTCTGCTGTGAATTTTCTAACCTAAAACAAAAGCACCTTTGCGCATTAGTGGTTAAAAATTATATCCTCGCTGCCCTAATTATATCTGCAAATACACCCGATGCTGTAACGGCAGCACCTGCACCTGCGCCCTTTATAACCAGCGGTTGCTCGGGGTAACGTTCAGTAAAAAACATCACTGCATTGTCTTTGCCATACAAATGATAAAAATCACTTTTGTCATCTACCTGTTGCAAACCAACCATAGACTTTTGTGTGGTATTTTCAGCAAGGTAACTAGCAACAAATTTTAATTTTTTGCCCGCTGCTTTTGCCGCTTCAAATATTTTTGCAAAGTGTTCTTCTTCTACTTCCATAGCTGCATAAAAATCTTCTACCGTTCCCGTCATACAACTTTCAGGCATAAAAGAATTGTTTTGTATATCCGTCATTTCTATTGCTTCGCCTGCTTCTCTGGCCAAAATCATTATTTTTCGCATAACATCGGTTCCGCTTAAATCCAATCTTGGGTCAGGCTCCGTATACCCTTCTTCCTGCGCCTGTCTTACAACAGATGCAAAACTTTTCTCTCCATTATAATTATTAAAAACAAAATTTAATGTTCCACTCAAAACTGCTTCTATTTTTATAATTTTATCTCCACTTTTGAGTAAATCGTTTAAAGTACCAATTATGGGTAAGCCTGCGCCTACATTGGTTTCAAACAAGTAAAGACTGTTGTATTCAGTAGCGGTATTTTTTAGTAGTTTATAGTTTGAGTAGGCTGAAGAGGCTGCAACTTTGTTGCAGGCAACCACAGATACACTTTTTTGCAGGAGATCTTTGTAAATGTTAGTTATGTTTTCATTTGCCGTTACATCTACAAAAACACTGTTACGTAAATTTTTATTTTGAATAAGCGATGAATATTCTTGTATATCCATTGCTGAACCTTTCTCTAACTCAGTGCTATACATTTCTACATCTATTCCTTCTTCTTTATAAAGCATTTTTTTGCTGTTGGCGATACCCACAATTTTTAGCTGAAGCCGATATTGTTCCAATAAGAACTGCTCCTGTAATTTTAATTGTTGCAATAGTTTTTGCCCCACATTTCCAAGCCCTGCAATAAATAAATTTACTTGTTTATATGCCGTTTCAAAAAATGCTTCGTGTAAAATATTAATTGCTTTTTTTACATCTGTTGTATTGATAACGGTAGATATATTTCGTTCTGAAGAACCCTGTGCAATGGCACGGATATTTATCCCGTTTCGTCCCAATGCATTAAACATTTTACCGCTGATGCCTGTATGGTTTTTCATGCTGTCGCCCACAATGGCAATAATTGATAAATTCTTTTCCAACTGTAATGGCTGTACCTGCCCGATATTTATTTCATATTCAAAAGCCTTGTCCACGGTAGTTTTGGCCTTGTCACAATAAGCATCTTCAATACCAACACAAATAGAATGTTCGGATGAGGCTTGTGTAATTAGTATCACATTAATGGCAGCATTTGCCAATGTTTCAAACAATCTTTTTGAAAAACCAGGAATTCCCACCATGCCACTTCCTTCCAAACTTATAAGCACTAAATTGTTAATGCTGGAAATACCTCTTACAGGGGAATCGTTTTCTGCTACCACGTTTTTAATGACCGTTCCTTCGTCGTGAGGAGCAAAAGTATTTTTGATCCATACCGGAATTGATTTACTCATTACTGGCTGTATGGTGGGCGGGTAAATAACTTTTGCGCCAAAATGCGATAACTCCATTGCTTCCTGATAAGATATTTCGGGAATGTGTTTTACATTAGAAACAATCCGTGGGTCGGCCGTCATCATGCCTGAAACGTCTGTCCAAATTTCAAGAAAAGCTGCATCTACAGCTGCTGCAATAATAGCTGAGGTATAATCAGATCCGCCTCGTCCAAGTGTTGTAGTTATGTTTTTACCGGTTGATGCAATGAACCCCGGCACTACAAAAAGATTGGAATTGCTTTCAGCAAAAAAGTTTTTAATTGCTGGATAGGTTTCGGTAAAATTAACTGCAGCGAGTCCAAAATTATCATTTGTTCTAATGAGGCTTCTTGCATCTACCCATTCGCACTTTTTTTGCTGCGCATTTAATGCCGCAGTAATAATTTGGGATGATAATAATTCACCATAGCTCACGATCTTATCTTTTGTTCTTGATGAACATTCGTTTAATAAAAATATACCGTTGCATATATCTTCCAATTCATTGCATGCTCTTTTTACAAGGCTGAGGGTGCTACTTTGCAATTGTATGGGTATAAGCCCTCTTACAGCGTCTATGTGCCGATTTTCAATTTCTGTAAGTCCTTTCTTGTAATCTTCATCACCTTTTTCGGCCTTGGTGGCACAGGTAATTAATAAATCTGTAATGCCACCAAGTGCAGATACAACAATTACTTTTCTGTTGTTATTATATTTAATAATATCAATTACTTTAAAAATGTTTTCTGCTTTTGCAACAGAACTTCCGCCAAATTTTAATACCTGCATTTTTTACAATTGTAAAATTTAATAAATAATAATATTCCTAGTGTAAAGCAAACGCCCCTTGATTATTATGGAGAAAGTAGACCCTTAACGGGTCGTAGCTGTGTACGTGAATTTATCTGAGGACTTGCCAATTATAGATAACTGTTGATAGATTACGATATGATGTATAGTACTTTTCATATAATTTAAACTCAATATAATGAAAAAATTTAACGGTTAATTATTACGGTACCATAAAATAGCAAGTGCTAATTATTTTTTCCTTAATTTGTTTTTGCAAAACCAACTAAATATGATAAAATACAGCGAATTAAAAAAGGGTGGACATGTAATGGCAAATGCAGATGGGGATATTAGGCGTGGGGAAATAGAAAATTTAAACAACAGTGAAAAACAGGTATGCATTAATACAGGTGCACAAAGTTTTTGGTTTGCAACTGACCAGTTAACTGCAATTGAGTTAAACGAAAAGGAATTGACAAATTTTAAATTTCATAAAGAGGTGAATAGCGATGGCACAATAAAATATTCAAAAGGTGCCTTCCGTATGCTGATACCTAAAGACAATGATTTTACCCGAATGGAGATTTGGTACAGAGATGAACAAAGACATTTTGTTGAACCTATGCCCCTGCACATTTTTCAAAATCATTTTTATGAAATGACAAAGGTGTTTTTAAATGCAGGCTCATTTGATTAATTAATTTTTTTAAATTAAACGCCTCCTCTTTTTATAGTGGGGGCTTTTTATTAGGGGGCTATTCAATAAATATGCAGATTTTTTTTTGGAAAAGTAAATAGGCAAAATTGATAATTGCGTTAATTAAAATATGAAAATAAGTATCATCATACCTACTTATAATGAGGCAGAAAATATTGGAAAAATAATTTCTTATTTGTTGAGTGTTTCGCAGAAAAATAACATTGAAATTATTGTTGCGGACGGCGGAAGCACCGATAACACTGTAGAATTAGCCCAAGAACATGGCGCCTTAGGCATTTTGTCAAAAATTAAAGGCAGAGCAGGACAGATGAATAACGGTGTAGAATTTGCCACCGGCGATGTACTTTATTTTATACATGCAGATAGCAGGCCACCATTAACTTACTTTAATGATATTGAAAATGCAATTGCTAAAGGATATAACTGCGGCTGTTACCGGTCGCAGTTTGACAGCAATAATTTTATGCTTAAAATAAATGCATTTTTCACCAGGTTAAATGTACTTTTTTGCAGAGGTGGCGACCAAACGATTTTTGTAACCCGAGCATTATTTGAAAAGGTTGGTCCTTACAAAAATGAAATGCTCATAATGGAAGATTACGATTTTTTGGCAAGAATAAGAAAACATGGAAAGTTTATTTTGTTTAACAAGGCAACTATTTTCTCTGCCCGAAAATATGATGAAAACAGTTGGTTAAAAGTGCAAAAGGCAAACTTAAAAATTGTAAGAATGTACAAAAAGGGAAAGTCGCAGCAGGAAATGTTGGAAACTTACAAACGAATGCTAAACTATCGTAAGAATGCATTTTAACGAAAAAGTTGTTTGGATTACGGGGGCATCATCCGGCATTGGGGCTGAGCTTGCAAGGCAATTATCTGTTCAAAATGCTAAGCTAATTCTTACTGCAAGAAATATGGTGGCATTGGAAGAAGTTCGTAAACAATGCCTGCAGCATTGTTTGTTTTGTGAGGTTATTGTTGCAGATCTTTCAAACGATATTGAAGTAGAAGATGCAGTACGCCAAGCACTTGGACAATTTGATAGAATTGATATAGTTTTTTTAAATGCAGGAGTCACACAACGCTCTCTCGCATTTGAAACAGAGCTAAGTGTGTATCGGTCATTAATGAACATTAATTTTTTCGCACCTGTCACCATTACCCAAAAGTTATTTCCAATTTTTAAAAAACAGGGTAATGGGCATTTTGTTGCAATTAGTAGCGTTGCAGGTCTGTTAGGGTTTCCATACCGAAGTGGTTATGCCGCTGCCAAACATGCTTTAATGGGCTATTTTGAAACATTGCAAACAGAAAATGCGGTTAGAGGTGTGAACTATACAATTATTAGCCCTGGAAGAATAAATACCCCTATCTCGGCATCAGCGCTTACTAAAGATGGTTCACCGCATTTAAAACATGATGTTGGGCAATTAAAGGGCATATCAGTTGATGCGTGTGTTTCAAGAATTTTAAAAGCAGTAGAACATAACAAAAAACATATTATTATTGCAAAAGGAGAATACTGGCTTTGGTTGATAAAAAAATTCACCCCAAAGCTTTTTTATAAAATAGCCCATAAAAAAGGCATGAATGGTTAAAATAGCAATGCTATTTTTTTTCGTAATTAGGTTTTATTATGCAAGATTATATTACCGGAATTCAACAGATTGGCATTGGTGTAAAAAACCTACGGGACAGTACACTTTTTTACAAAGATATTTTTGGATTAGATGTGTTGATTTTTGATGATACTTCTGATGCGCATCTAATGGCGCAATATACCGGTGGTAAAATTTTTAATAGACAGGCAGTTTTGACGATGAACCTAACAGGTGGTGGAGGCTTTGAAATTTGGCAATACAACAATAAAGAGCCTCAGGAAAGCAAACAAGAAATAAAATACGGCGATATTGGGATTTATGCCGCAAAAATAAAATGTAGGGATGTTAAAAATGCGCATTCATTTTTTACGTCCAAATTAAATCTTGCAACTTCTGCCATTCAAAATGATCCTGCAAAAAATCAGCATTTTTGGGTTAAAGATCATTTAGGTAACTGTTTTAATATTGTGCAGGGTTACGAATGGTTTAAAAACGGTACTTCAAAAACTGGAGCGGTTACGGGTGCGGTTATTGGTGTTTCTGACATGGACAAAGCACTTCATTTTTACAGTAACTTTCTGGGCATTAATGAAATTGTTTATGATGTTACTGATACCTATTCAGATAATGATCTTTCATTAAAAATTAATTGCAGAAGGGTATTGCTAAGAAAAAAAGTTACTGGTAACGGTGCATTTAATAAACTTTTAGGAGCTGTTGAAATTGAACTTGTTCAACGCCTTGATGCTAACGCTATAAAAATATTTAGGGACAGATTTTGGGGTGATTGTGGCTTTATACATTTATGTTTTGATGTATTAAATATGGATGGGTTAAAAAAACATGCCGGGCAAAATGCCGTAAATTTTACTGTAGATAGCAATGAATCTTTTGATATGGATAATGCATCAGGCAGATTTTGCTACGCTGAAGATCCTGATGGAACGTTGATTGAATTGGTAGAAACACATAAAATCCCTATCGTTAAAAAACTTGGTTTGTACCTAAACCTTAAAAAGCGTGACCAACAAAAACCGCTGGCAGATTGGATGATAAATCTCTTATCGCTCAGTAAGGTAAAATAGCTTAAAGCCAATCTTTGGGAACATCTTTTTCTTCATCTACATCATTTAATATGGGCATTGTTTTAAATGAAAGTCCCAAAGTTTCAATGTCTGCCAAAGTTTCTTTGTATACATTTTCGGTACTCCAGTTTTTGTTCTTAAAAAGTGTGGGATATAATTTATTCATTCCTAACAGGTAATAACCTCCATCTTTAGCGGCACCAATCACCATATCATTTACATGCAGGGCATCAAAAGCATCATCAATTATTTCGATAGTTAGGCCGGGGCAGTCGCTGCCAATTATTATACAGTGCTCATATCCTTTTGTAAATAGCAAACTAAATGCGTCATACATTCTGTCTCCCAAGCTTTGCCCGTTTTGTGGGTAGCATGAAAATCCATTCCAAAAATTTTCCTCATCTTTCTCAGTTAAAAATGCGAATCCTTTACCAACGCAATTCTCTGATATATTACGGGTATGTATTAAAAGTCTTTTATAAATATCAAGTGCTTTTTCATCGCCTAAAGTAGCTGCTAACCTTGTTTTTACTTTACCTAATACGGGTCTTCGTGCAAATATTATTAGTCCATTGTTACCTTCCGATCTCATTAATTACACAGTTTTTGTAAAAGTTTGATGCTAAAAGTATTGAAAAATTTATTGCACATGTAAAAGCAAAAATTTAAAAGAAGGTTGTGTTTTAATTAACAGCCCTTAACAGCCCTTAAACAACTCCAAGTTTACATTTGCAACCAGGTAAAAAAGTTGAATATTTTAAATAAAATTTTTAGCACAATAGATACATATCTAGTTCGTTTATAAATGTATAATCCGTATAAATTATGAAAATATTTAAAGTAAACAAGGTATTCCTTTCGTTTTGTGTTATCGTTGGGTTTATGTTACACCTTCCGTTTGCCTTTTCGGGTACTAAAGTTTTTTCTTTTAATCCCGCAGCGAATATTACAGGCTCAAATTTAAACACCTCATTATCATCAGCTAAAGTTTACGACAGTCTAAAATTAAATCTTTCAGGCCTTTCTGAAAAGGCATTTTTTTCTGCAATAAGAGGGTACGAGTATTTAAAAGGAAAAGGTAAAATAGCTAATGAAAATATTTTATCAATCGCTGATTTTTCAAGGCCATCTTCTGAAAAAAGATTATTTGTAATTGATTTAAAAAATTATAAAGTATTGTTCAATACTTATGTGGCGCATGGGCAGGGTAGTGGTACTGCAATGGCAACACAGTTTTCTAATATTCCTGAAAGCTATCAAAGTAGTTTAGGATTTTATACCACCTCTTCTACATATAATGGCAAAAACGGCTATTCTATGCATTTAGAGGGTATGGAAAATGGCATAAACGATAAGGCAAATGAGCGTGCTATTGTAATGCATGGTGCTCCTTATGTAAATGAAAATCTTATTCATGCTCGCGGTTATATTGGCAGAAGTTGGGGTTGCCCGGCTGTATCAGAAAAACTTAATAAGCCAATTATAGATAAAATAAAAAATGGTTCTTGTTTGTTTATTTATAGCGAAAATAACAGGTACTTAAAATCTTCTAAAATTCTCAATAGTTAAGACCCCTACAGTAATATCAATTTAAAAGTTTAATGGCAACATTAAACTTTTTTGTTTTAGAGGAATTCATAGAAATATATTTCCTAGATGATCTTAATATGAGTGCCTACTTCTGAAGACGTTTACTTCTAGTATCATTTAGTTGTCCTTAATAAACCCCAATTTTTTGCAGGTTTGTATTTCATACATTTGTAAAAAATAAATTAAATGAGCTTACGTAAAGTTTTAAGAGGTACGGGTGTTGCAATTATTACTCCTTTTGCAAAAGATCTTTCTGTGGATTATGATGCGTTAGGGAATGTGATTGATTATAATATTAATAACGGCGTAAACTATATAGTTACATTAGGTACAACGGGCGAAACGCCTGTACTTTCAGTAGATGAGAAGAAAGAAATTATTCATTTCACGCAAAAGCATATTGGTGGTCGTGTACCTATGGTTATTGGCGTAGGCGGCAACGATACTGCTTCAGTAATAAAAGATTTACAATCTTATCCTTTAGATGGTGCTGTTGCAATTTTAAGCGCCAGTCCTTACTATAATAAACCCTCGCAGGAGGGGATTTATGAGCATTACAAAGCAATTGCAGCCGCATCGCCAAAGCCGGTAGTATTATATAATGTGCCGGGACGAACAGGCAGAAACATGCTAGCTTCTACAACATTGCGACTTGCACAACTTAGTAATATTGCTGGTATTAAGGAAGCAGGTAATGATATTCAGCAGGTAATAGAAATATTAAAAAACAAACCCGTTGATTTTGCTGTAATAAGCGGAGATGATGATCTGGTGTTACCCGAATTAGCCTGCGGTATTGATGGAGTAATTAGCGTGGCTGCAAATGCATTTCCTAAAGCATTTACATCGATGGTAAACCTTGGTTTGGAAAATAATTTTAAAGAAGCCGTAAAAATAAATAATCAATTGCTGGAAGTTTATAAATTGCTTTTTGTTGAAAATAATCCATCGGGGGTAAAGGCATTTTTACACGAAATGAAGCTGATTGAAAATGTGCTCCGTTTACCGGGAGTTCCCCTTAGTAATGATTTACAAGAGCAAGTAAAAAAATATGTAGCCTCAAGTACCATTTTGTGAAATTTCTATTGAGCACCATATTATCTGTGTTCATAATTTGTAATACAAGTGCGCAGTCGTTAGACAGCACAATTAAATACATTTGGAAAAATGACGTTACGAACATTTCTGCAGCTATAGAAATTTATGGACTGCAACAAAAGAACAGCTCGTTTTGTGTTTTTTATTTGAATAATGTTGATACCGTTTTTAATAATATTTCTGACAGTCTTTTTGGTGAATTTGTAAATATTTCAGTATTAAAGTGTCCAATAATAAAAGTTAATTTTTACAACAACCAGGATACCCTTCCCACAAAAAAAATTAAAATGTATGCGGAAGAAATGTCAAAATTTATTTTGGCAGACGTACAAAAAAGATTCCCGCAAATAAAAACCAATAACCTGATTATTTCAGGGGTTGACTATTTCGCACTGGTAGCGTTATCAGCAGCAATTAATGAGCCTCTTCAAATTAATAAAACTGCTTTGTTTTTTAATGAACAAGAAAATGCTGCGCTATTGAGTAGCCTTACTTCTGCAGATGCAAAAAGATTAAAAGGAAAATTATATTTTTATATAAATCACCAAAACGACGACGATAAGTTTACCGATGCTCTAACCACAAACTTGGCGCTTAATTCATCTATTGTTTTGTATAGGTTTGATTATTATGGAGACCTAATTTCTCCAAATATTTTTGAAGAAGCTTACAATTGGTTGTTAGCAGATGGCAATAATTATATTATTCGTGGCGTCGATTAAACTTTAAAACAGGCTCCCTCGTGAGCAATTTCAGTATTTTCAAATACCTCCCTTGTTTCCACTAAAAATTCATTAAGCTCTTCATATTTTGATGAGAAATGACCGATTAATAATTTTTTTGCACCCGCAAGTTTTGCAATGTTTCCTGCTTGTGTAGTAGTACAATGATACCTTGCTGCAGCCCGCTCCTCTAGGTCTTTTAAATAAGTTGTTTCGTGATAAACAAGGTCCGCACCTTTAATTTTTTCGGCAATAGTTTCATCGTAAATAGTATCAGCACAATAAGCATACATACGTGCAGCAACTGCAGGCTCAGTAACGTCTTCATTGGCAACAATGGACCCTTTTTTTGTTGTGTAGTCGCTACCTTTTTGCAATTCACCATAAAAAGCTTCGGGAATTTCGTACATTCTTACTTTATCTGGAAGTATAGCCCTTGGGTTTTTCTTTTCCTTAAAAACAAATCCAAAACAATCAATACGGTGGTTTACTTTAAAAGCAGAAACAATTATTTTTTTATCGTTTGTTATTTCTCCTTCGTCTTTTAATGCATGAAAGTAAAGTGTATAAGGTAAAATTGTGTTAGCTGCATCGAGATGCAATTGTATAATTTGTTGAAGCAATGCAGGGGCATAAATATGTAACTCATTTGTTCTACCCAATAAACCCATACTTGTCAACAACCCAATTAAACCAAAATAGTGGTCGCCATGCAAATGAGAAATAAATATTTTATTTATTTTGCTGCGCTTTATTTTGTATTTGGTAAGCTGGTTCTGGGTTCCTTCACCACAATCAATTAGATAGTTTTCATCGTTAGTTTGTAAAACTTGTGCAGTTGGGTTACGCCCATGCGCAGGTATAGCCGAATTGTTTCCTAAAATTGTAAGTGCAAGCAATTTATAAAGTTTAAAAGATTTTATTTCAAGAGTATTCTTTAGGTAAAAAGGCTGCTTTCATCAACTAATTATCTTCCTCATCAAAGTCACTCAATAATTCTCTTTCTATTTCTTCCATCTGGACAATATCCCAAGCTTCGCTTTCCGTTGGTGTAATATTCATCACTTCTATAAGATCAAGTTTTTCAAAAACTGCTTCAACTGTGGGTTGCAGTTCGCAAATTACCATCGATCTGTTTTTCTCGTAAAATTGTTGTTGAATCTCGGAAATTCTTTCAGCAGCATCAGCATCTATTTCGTTTACTAATCGCATATTTAGGACAATGTGAGGAATTTCTAAACTGGCATAATCACCTATTTTTTCAATAGCCTCTGTCATATTAGCAGAAATTTTAGTCTCTTCCGGCGTTAAAACATGAAATTTTTCTTTGGTATCTATTTTGAGTTTCATCAAATGCGTTTAATAATCTAAGATATAATAATCCGATCTATAAATATGTGTTTGTTTTCTTTCCGTAAATAGCAATATGCATATTGTACACATATCAACATTTTTGATTTCTTTAGCACTTAACCGCTTCTTTTTTTCGTTAACATTGTATCAGTAAAAACTTAAGAGCATGGACAATAATTTTAGTACACAAGTAAAAGAAATCATTTCTTACAGCAGAGAAGAGGCTTTAAGATTGGGGAATGATTTTATTGGCACAGAACATTTGGTTTTAGGCCTAATTAGAGATGGTGAAAATACTGCTGTTAAAATTCTTAAAACACTTAATGTTGATGTGTATGAATTGCGCAAGGAAATTGAACTTGCAGTAAAAGATAAAACAGGTAAAAACATAGCGAATATAAATTCTCTGCCACTTACAAAGCAAGCAGAAAAAGTTATACGAATAACTGTATTAGAGGCTAAGGCCGTGAAGAGCGCCAATGTTGAAAGTGAGCACTTGATGTTATCTATTTTAAAAAACAAAGAAAATATTGCAACACAAATTTTAAATCAGTTTGATGTGGACTACGATATTTTTAAAACAGAGCTTGGTTTTGTAGCAAGTGATTTGCCTCGTGCAGAATTTAATGACGAAGATGATTTTGATGACGACAGTAAAAAATTCGGCGCACAGAAACCAGCTAAGCCCGGAGCGGCTAATATGCCTAAAACAAAAACGCCGGTACTTGATAATTTTGGAAGAGATATTACTCGCCTAGCGGAAAGTGGATCTCTTGATCCAATAGTCGGTCGTGAAAATGAAATAGAAAGAGTATCGCAAATACTTTCTCTCAGAAAGAAAAATAACCCGATACTAATTGGTGAACCGGGTGTGGGTAAAACAGCCATTGTTGAGGGATTAGCTTTGCGTATAGTTCAAAGAAAATTGAGTAGAGTTTTGTTTGATAAAAGAGTGGTAAGTCTTGACCTTTCTGCCTTGGTAGCAGGTACAAAATACCGTGGGCAATTTGAAGAGCGCATGAAAGCCATTATGAATGAGCTTGAAAAAAACAAAGATGTTATTTTATTTATTGACGAAATACATACAATCGTTGGTGCAGGTGGCGCAAGTGGAAGTTTAGATGCGAGCAATATTTTTAAGCCCGCTTTGGCCCGTGGAGAATTGCAATGTATTGGTGCAACTACGTTGGATGAATACCGCCAGCATATTGAAAAAGATGGCGCACTAGATCGTCGTTTTCAAAAAGTATTGGTAGAGCAGCCGAGTGTTGATGAAGCCATTGAAATACTTACAAATATCAAAAGTAAATACGAAGATTACCATAACGTCACCTACAGCCAGGAAGCAATTGAGGCCTGTGTTAAGTTGAGTGATCGTTATATGACAGATCGTTTGTTGCCTGATAAAGCAATTGATGTGTTGGATGAAGTTGGTGCAAGAAAGCACATTAAAAACATCAACGTTCCGGAAAACATAATTGAGCTTGAGAAAAAAATTGAAGACATAAAACTCGAGAAAAACAAGGTTGTAAAAAGCCAAAAGTTTGAAGAGGCAGCATCTTTAAGAGATACCGAAAAGCGTCTTCAAGACGATTTGGAAAAAGCAAAGAATGATTGGGAAGAAGAGAGTAAGAACAAGCGTTTTCCTATAGAAGAAGAAGATATTGCTGAAGTAATTCACATGATGACAGGTATACCTGTTAAACGAATGGTACAGGCTGAAACTGATAAACTCCGCCATATGGGTGAAGATTTAAAAGGTGCGGTTGTAGGGCAGGCTGATGCTATAAGTAAAGTTGTAAAAGCTATACAGCGAAATAGGGTAGGGTTAAAAGATCCTAAAAAGCCTATCGGGACATTTATATTTCTTGGTCCTACCGGTGTTGGTAAAACTGAACTTGCCCGTACCCTTGCAAGACAAATGTTTGACAGTGAAGATGCACTTATTCGCATCGACATGAGTGAATACATGGAAAAGTTTACGGTGAGTCGTTTAATTGGAGCGCCTCCGGGTTATGTTGGTTATGAAGAAGGTGGACAATTGACAGAACGTGTGCGTCGCAAGCCTTACAGTGTTATTTTGTTAGATGAAATTGAAAAAGCCCATCCAGATATTTATAATATTTTGCTACAGGTGTTAGATGATGGTATGCTCACGGATGGTCTTGGTAGAAAAGTAGATTTTAAAAATACCATGATCATCATGACATCTAACATTGGTGCTCGCCAGTTAAAAGATTTTGGTGAAGGTGTTGGTTTTGCTACTGCAAATAGAATGGAAAATTCTGATGAGAACAATAAGGCAGTAATTGAAAAGGCGTTGAAACGTACTTTTAGTCCAGAGTTTTTAAACAGGATTGACGATGTTGTAATATTTAATTCACTCAGCAAAGACGATATTTTTGAGATTATAGATATCTTGATGAAGGGTGTAATGAAGCGTTTAAACAACCTTGGGTTTAGTATGGAGCTCACGCCTGAGGCAAAAGCTTTTGTAGCTGATAAAGGGTATGACAGCCAGTTTGGTGCAAGGCCTCTTCACCGTGCAATTCAAAAGTATTTAGAAGATCCTCTAGCAGAAGAAATTTTAAATATGAATATAAAAGCCGGAGATGTATTGGTTGCAGAGTTGGATGTAGAAAATCAGAAAGTAATATTCAAAAAAAAGGATAAAGAAGAGCCAAGAAGGAAAGAGAAGAAAAGCGAAGCTTAAGTTATTTTAAAAAAATAATCGCCCCATTCAAAACGAGTGGGGCTTTTTCGTGTATCTTATTTTAATAGTAAATTCTTTTTGTTAACCATTAAAATTGCTTCACTTTTGCATAATGGCAAAAAAGATAATAATTACAATAGACGGTTGGTCATCATGCGGAAAAAGCACACTTGCCAAACAATTAGCAAAAGAATTAGGCTACACGTATATAGATAGTGGTGCCATGTATAGGGCTATCACACTTTATTTTCTAAGAAATCATATTGACTGGACAGATGACATGGAAGTGAAAAACGCCTTGAATGAAATTCATTTGCATTTTGAGCCAAACCTAAAATCTGGTGAATCAGAAATATATTTAAATGACGAAAATGTAGAGTATTTAATAAGAGATTTAATAATAGCGGATAAAGTAAGTGACATTGCTGCTATTGCTTCTGTACGAACTTTTGCAGTTGCACAACAGCAAAAAATGGGTGCAAACAAAGCAATAGTTATGGATGGTAGAGATATTGGCACCACAGTTTTTCCCGATGCAGAGTTGAAGATTTTTATGACTGCTGATATTGCTACAAGGGTTGAACGTAGGTTTAGAGAAATGTTTGAAAAAAATCCAAATATAGTATTGGATGATGTAAAACACAACCTCGAAATGCGGGACTACATTGATTCTAATAGAGAAGTAAGCCCATTAAAGAAAGCAGAAGATGCCGTGGTGCTGGACAATACAAACATTGATATGTTGCAACAATTAAAAATTGCTTTAAACCTTGTAAAGCAACCAATTCATTAGTTTAATAAAAGCAGCTCGCCTTTCAAATCTTCAAGTTTTTGGCTGCTGTGCCTCATAGCTGCAATTTTTTCTATAACCGCTTCTACCATTGCATCAGGGCAGCTTGCACCACTGCTAATTAATATTTTAACAGGTCTGTTCAGAGGCAAAAAATCTGTAGTGGGCCTTTCCTCATGGGTATGGAGGTTGTAATGGAAAATGGTATTATCGTCCGTTATTTTATCTGCGCCATTTATAAAATACGTAGTTAGTTTCTGTTCGCACAACTCTACAAGGTGAGATGTGTTGCTGCTGTTGTAACCACCAACAACAATTGCAAAATCTGCCTCCTGCTCGAGCAACCCATAAATAGATGACTGGTTGTCGTTTGTAGCATAACAAAGCGTATCTCGGGTATCAGCAAACCGCTCACCAATGTTAGCCTCACTAAGGTTGTATTTTGTAACCATTATACTTTTCAGGAAATCTGCAATAGCCTGCGTATCACTTGCTAGCATAGTAGTTTGATTTATTACACCTATACGCTCAAAATCTTTTAAAGGGTTAAAGCCTTCTGAAAAGCGCCCTGCAAATTCTTTATAAAACTGTTCAAGAGGCTTTTCCCCCGTTATGTATTTGCTAAGCTCGATGGCTTCTGCCATATCATTTACAATAACTGTAGGTGTTACTTTAGCTGCATGAGAGAAAGTTGCACGGGTTTCTTCATGTGTTGGTTTACCGTGTACAATTACTGAATAATTTTTTTTAGCAATTTGGTCTCCCCTGTTCCAAACTTTTTCAACAAAGGGGCATGTTGTATTGTATTTTTTTGTTGAAATTCCAATTGCATTTATTCTCTCTTCAATTAATAAAGTTGTTCCAAATGCAGGAATGATCACCACGTCATTTGAAGTTAATTCCTCAAAAGGAATCAACATATTCCCTTTGGTATCTTGTAAGAATTGTACACCTCTTTGTTGTAGATCGGCATTCACCTGTGGGTTATGTATCATTTCACTTAATAAAAAAATACGTTTGCCCGGGTTTTCGTCTATTGTTTTAAAAGCAATTTCAATTGCATTCTCTACACCGTAACAAAACCCAAAATGCCTTGCTAAATAGATTTCTACATCACCTAGGTCCAAAATGGTTGGCGTAAAATCTTTCTTCATTTTGTCCATTTCACGCCTTTTATTTTTTATGGCTGTAATCAGTGGGCTTCTATATGTAAAAGGAATAGTAAATTGCTTCATAAAAAATGTTGATTGCAAAGGTACGTTTTAAGATAAATGGAATTTCCACAGCCCTTATTGCAACAAGGAAAATTGAAAGTTAAATCTTATGGCAGCAAGTTTATTTACACCGCCCACATTTTTACAAAATAGCAATCTCTATGAAGTAAATGTAAGGCAATATACCCATGAAGGAACTTTTAATGCGTTTGCAAAACATTTACCAAGGCTTAAAGATATGGGTGTTCAAATTTTGTGGTTAATGCCTATTCATCCCATTGGTATTGAAAAAAGAAAAGGAACGTTAGGGAGCTATTACGCTATTCAAAATCACAAGGGAGTAAATCCTGAATTTGGAACCGATGAAGACTTTAAAGCTTTGGTTTTAAAAGTTCATTCGCTCGGTATGAAAATAATTATTGATTGGGTGGCAAACCATACTTCTTGGGATAATATATGGACAAAAACCAATCCTGAGTTTTTTGTGAAAGATAGTGTGGGAAATTTTACCATGGCTTGTGATTGGGATGATGTTGTACAGATTGATCATTCATGTGAAGAACAGCGTATTGCCATGATAGATGCTATGCAATATTGGATTAAGGAATTTAATATTGATGGTTTTAGGGCTGACCTTGCGCACTTAACGCCACTCCCTTTTTGGAAAAAAGCGAGGCTTCAGTTATCGTCATTAAAAAAAGACCTTATTTGGCTAGCAGAAACAGAGGATATTAATTATCACGAGGCTTTTGATATTTCTTATACATGGAAATGGATGCATGCTACTGAGCAATTTGTAAAAGGAGAACTGTCATTGGGTAATTGTTTAAAAGTTTTATCAGAATATAGAAATGACTTCCATGAAGTAAACCTGCGTTTATTCTTTACAAGTAACCACGATGAAAATTCCTGGAGCGGATCTGAGTATGAAAAATATGGTGTGTTTGCGCAGGCATGGGCTGTTTTTTCAATATTATATGCAGGTGTGCCGCTCATTTATAGTGGGCAGGAATTGCCCAATTATAAAAGGCTGCAATTTTTTGAAAAAGATGCTATTGAGTGGACAGAGGATATTAAGTTAGAATACTTTTATAAATCCCTGCTGATGTTGAAAAATACCAATACTATTTTTAAGAATTTAAAAGCTGCCAACATCTTTATTGATGAAACATTAATTAGTAGAAATATATTTTCAATGCTTATAAAAATAGATGATAATGTGGTTTTATGTGTACTCAATTTTGATAATGCAGCTGTGTCGGAGGATATTGATTTGGAAGGGTTTTCGGGCTGTTTCAGAGATGTTTTTTCAGGACAAGAAATAGTACTAAATAACAGTTTTTTGTTTGAAAAAGAACCGGGTGGTTTCAGTGTTTTAGAAAGAATTTAAACAAAAAGAGTTTCCAAAACAAAAGCCCCCGAAATTTTCAGGGGCTTTTGTTTATGTGTGATTGTGTTATTCATCTTCTAACGAAAAAGGATATTCGTACAAGCCATCATAACCGGGGTAAAATCCACTAACGGTAATATCTTTTTCTTTACCAACAGTAATTTTTAATTCATCAACAGAGCTAATTGCTTTGTTGTTAATCTTCAAAATAATAAAGCCATCTTTCATTCTGCTTTGCTTATCTATTGCTCCATCAGCTTTAATCTTTTTTACAATCACTCCACCTGTAACGCCATATTCCTTTGCTTTTTTTGCATCAAGGGTTACAAGTTCTGCACCTAATTTATCGGTAGCAATTTCGTTTTTTACAACATCGTAATTGCCTGCTTTATTTTTTAATGTAACGTTGGTTGTCACCTCTTTATTATTTCGCAAATAAGTAACTGTTATTTTATCGCCGGGTTTGTAACGACTTACTTGCTCCTGCATTTCTGCGCCACTGCTAACGGTACTTCCGTTTACTTTTATTATCATATCACCTTTGCGTATTCCTGCACCGTAAGCACCACCATCTGAAGGTACATCAGTTACATAAATACCATAAGCATCCATTGGTATTCCCTGTTGTTTTTTTACCTCTTCACTCAAATCGCTTGGTGTTGTGTAGGCTATGCCGATATATGCACGCTGTACCGTTCCAAATTTTATAATATCATCAACAACTTTCTTTACAATGTTTACAGGTATTGCGTAAGAGTAACCTGAGTAATAACCTGTAGGCGAAGCAATTGCTGAATTAATTCCAACAATTTTTCCATCAGTATTTACCAAGGCACCTCCGCTGTTTCCCATATTTACAGCTGCATCTGTCTGAATAAAAGATTCTACGCCTGCAGCCCCTGCTTTATCCCTATTCAAGCCTAAACTTCTTGCTTTAGCACTAACTATACCTGCTGTTACAGTAGCTTCAAGGTTAAGAGGATATCCGATTGCTAATACCCACTGACCAATTTTTACATCATCTGAATTGCCATAAATTAAGTAGGGCAAACCAGCAGCTTCCACCTTAATAACAGCTAAATCATATGCAGGATCTGTACCTATTACTTTAGCGGTATATGTTTTTTTGTTGCTTAGTGTTACCATTATTTCATCCGCTGAGGCTACAACGTGGTTGTTGGTAACAATGTAGCCATCTTCACTTATTAACACGCCAGAACCTGATGCACGCTGCTCAGGTCTTACATTATTTCTTTTGCCAAAAAATTGCTCCATCATATCATCGTCGCCAAATAAATCACTAAATGGATTTTGCTGACGCTGTGTTTTAGGCAAACTGTTAGAAATTTGCTTGGCATTTGTTTTGGTTTTAATATGCACTACAGCAGGAGTGGCTGCTTGTGCGGGCACCGTAAAATCAATGGCGCCCGGCGGTAAAGCTGCACCATCAAAAAGACCTGTTTGTTTTGCATAATTAGCGGGTAAAACACCTGCAGTCTGACCGCCGTAGGTGTTTGAATCTTTTACATATTTGCCATAACCCCACACAACACCCAAAGTGGTAATGGCACTAAAGAAAACAGTGAATGCAATTTGTTTAAATTTCATATTGTATTAGTTTAATTTTTTTATTTTTAAAGAAGTACCAAAAAATATGCCTCTGGTAAACAAAGTAACGATACACTGCCAAAATGCTATTTACCTGTCGCCCTATTTAACAATAAATTAGTAGCACTTTCGTACATTAAATTTCTAATAAAAATTGCATGCTGTCTTCTCCATCAGCGTAGGTGAATAAATCAGGGTTTTGTGCTTGTCCAAAAGGTACAAAATTTTTACCTACAATACACTGAACATCCTCTTGCTGTTGTAAAAATTCTGTAAGTTTTTCTTTGTCGTTATAGTATTCATAATAAAGCTGGCTAATAGGAGAAAACATTGCAGTTTTTTCAGTAAGAATAGTGGCTTCATTGGTCATGTAATAAATATTATTTAGCAAGATGATAGAGAGGTTATAATCATAATTGTTTTTGTATTTATGGTGATCGCCAAAATGTTTAAAATCTGAAAAGGACGTCAGTAATCGTTCGAAGTTATAGTCGGCAGGCACATATAATTTTGTCACATTTCTACAACCCAAACCAAAGTATAAATGTATATCTTCAGCAAGTAGTTTTAATTCTTCATCTGTTTCGTTTCCTGTAATCACTGCAACGGACGTTCTGTTTTTTCTGATAATATTTGGATACTTCCCAAAATATTCTAAAAATGCTTTTGCAGCACTATTACCTCCAGTTGCAATATATCCATCACAACCTTTCAGCATATCAGCAAACGAAATGTAGTTCTGTATTTCTATGTCTAAACTGTACAAGTATTTTACAAGATGCTTCAATAAAATATCATCTTTAGATGACAACTTTACAGTTTGATAATGCCCACTAATAAAAACCGAAAGCATGTCATGAAACCCCACCATGGGTATATTGCCCGCCATTATAATACCAATATTTTTAGGGGTAATATTATCGTCAATATGATAGTGGGCAACCCACTTTTGCAAGGCTTCTTCTGTTAGAAAATTATTGGCAATTTGTAGCGCAGCATGTTGAGAAAAATCTGTGGTAAACCAGCCATTCTTATAAAACGCCTGCTGCTTTGCCTGGTGCCATTCCTCTCCATCAGCCTTTAAATATTCACCAGCCTTAATCATTAAATTAATTCTTTCTTGTACGTTCATAAGGTTATTATTAAATTGCAACAAATTTACAAACATGGCAATCAAAATAACTGACGAATGTATTAATTGCGGGGCATGTGAACCCGAATGTCCAAATAATGCTATCTACGAAGGCGGGGTTGAGTGGGCAATTGCTGATGGTACAACTATTAAAGGCAGTTTTACTTTAATGGACGGTACCCAAATAAATGCAGACCAACGCAACTCACCGGTAGCGGCAGATACTTATTACATAGTACCAAATAAATGCACAGAGTGCCAGGGCTTTCATGAAGAGCCGCAATGTGCTGCAGTTTGCCCGGTAGACTGTTGCGTACCTGATGAAGATTACAGGGAAACTGTAGACCAGTTAATGGACAAAAAGAATCATCTTCATATTTAATTAATCTCGAAAAGGGGCGAAAGTATTTAAATGCTTTCGCCTTTTTTTGTACCTATACTTTTTTAGAATTTTATTACCTTGCTTCTATGGTCAAAAATTTTCCTTTGCTTGTGCTTATCATAGCGTTGTTTGTAAATAGTTCATGCGATTTTTCAGAAAAGAATATTGAAGAAAACGACTTGTCAAAAAATGCTGCCTTGCTACAAGCCGATATCGATTTTGCAGATTTAAGTTTAGAAAAAGGTTTAAAAGAAGCCTATTTGGAAAATATTGACAGCAATGGAGTACTACTTCGTCCTAACCATTTGCCAATTGCTGATGCTGATGCAGTAGATTTTATAATTGGATTAAAAGATACAGGTTATACCATGGTTTGGAAACCAACTAAAGCAGTGGTAGCTAAGTCAGGGGACATGGGCTTTACGTATGGTGTGTACGAAATAAAATCTTCAGAAATTGATACTTCTTTGTATGGCACATATGTAAGTGTTTGGAAAAAACAAGATGATGGTAAATGGAAGTTTGTATTGCAAAGTAACAACGAAGGCATTGGGGATTAAGATTTTCTAGAGAGAAAGTATCTTATACATTAAAATTATTTAGCTGTCTAACATGATAAAAAAAATTGCATTAATTACAGGTGGTTACTCCGGTGAATCTGTTATTTCTTATAAGAGTGCGGCAACAATCATAAACAATATTGATGCAGAAAAATGGGACTGTTATTTAATAGACATTCACCCTGATGGATGGTTTTATACCACAAAGGATGGCGATAAAATTCTGATTGATAAAAATGATTTTTCAATAACAGTAGAAGCTACACATATAAAATTTGATGCAGTTTTAGTTGGCCTTCATGGTACCCCAGGCGAAGATGGAAAACTACAGGGCTATTTTGATTGTCTTGGTATTCCTTACACATCCTGCGACGCTGCAACATCTGCCCTCACTTTTAATAAAAGATATACCGTTGCAGTTGCAGCATTTGCCGGAATTAATGTATCAAAGTCCATGCATCTTTTTAAAAATAATGCAACACCTGCAAATGATATATTAAAACAGCTTACCCTTCCATTTTTTGTGAAGCCCAACAACGGTGGCAGTAGCATTGGAATGAGTAAAGTAAACCAATCAAATGACCTTGATGCAGCTTTGCAAAAAGCTTTTAAGGAAGATGAACAAGTTTTGGTGGAAGAATTTATTAGCGGGAGAGAATTTACGATTGGTGTTTTTAAAACTGAGGGAAAAATTATTTGTCTGCCAATGACGGAGATTTTATCTAAAAATGATTTCTTCGATTTTGAAGCCAAATATGAAGGTAAAAGTGAAGAAGTCACTCCTGCAAATACCTCAGAAAAAATATCGCAACAAATAACCGAAACGGCACAAAAAATTTACCAGGTTTTTAATTGCAAAGGAATTGTACGGATAGATTTTATTTACGATCAAGTTAAAGAAGTGCCTTACATGCTTGAAATTAACACAGTGCCGGGGCAGAGTGCAGCTAGTATTGTGCCGCAGCAGGTAGCAGCTATGGGCAGTACTTTAAAAGAATTTTATAGTTTATTATTAGATGAATGTTTTGTGCGATGATTATATTGCATGTTCTTGGAAACTAAAACAACCACAAGTGTTCAAATTTATTACGGATAGGCCTTTCTGGGTAAACCTGCTGGTAATTATATTACTTACAGTCTTTTTAATTTGGGGCTTTCTCCAATTGTTAGGAGTAATAACAAAACACGGTAGTTATCTTACTGTGCCTGCTGTTACCTCAAAAACCACAGCCGAAGCGGTAAAAATTTTAGAGAGTAAGGGTTTTGAAGTTGTTATACAAGATTCAGTTTATACAGATACCGCAAAAATGGGCATTGTGTTAAAACAATTTCCTGAACCTAACAGTACTGTAAAAGTGAACCGTATTGTATTGCTTACGGTTAACAGAAGCACATTGCCAATGTTGGATATGCCCTCTTTGCAGGGTAAATCTTTGGGCTACGCATTAGAGATTCTGCGCAGAAGCCATCTTGTTTTAGGTGATACTACCTACAAGCCTGATTTTATGATGGGTTCTGTTTTAGAACAGCGTTACAACGGAAACGTTATTTCATCGGGCAGTAAAATTCCATGGGGAAGCAAAATTGATATGGTTATAGGTGGTGGTCTTTCAAACGATCAAGTGCTAGTACCATCTTTGCTGGGATTAACTTATGGAGAAGCTCAGATGGTTTTAGAACAAAATGGAATTATGCTTGCCTCTACGGTCGTTGACCCTGGCGTAATCGATACTGCAAATGCATTTGTGTATAAACAAAACCCACCTAAGTTCACCGAAGATAAACGTCCGGTTTACATACGATCAGGACAGGTAATGGATGTGTGGGTATCTAGAGAAATGAAGTATTTAGCTGATTCAACAACTGTAAACCAAGAACAATGACCAATATAACAGTAGCAACATTAAAAGAAAGAATTGCGAATAACGAAACGGTGCATTTATTAGATGTTAGGGAGCCTGATGAAAGGTTAGAATTCAATATTGGGGGAATTTTTATACCTCTGGGGCAAGTAATGGCTATGCAAACTGATGAAATTGACAGCTTGAAAAATGAAGAAATAATTTGTTATTGCCGAAGCGGTAAACGGAGTGTGCAGGCTGCTTTGATGCTGGAAACTTTTGGCTTTACAAATGTTGTAAATCTAGATGGCGGAATGTTGGCCTGGCAAAATATATAGACCGTTTTTACTTAAAGATAAAATGGCAGCCATCAGAGTGAATGGCTGCCATTTTTTTATTTAGTTACTTTTTTTGGAGAGATTTGGAGTAATATTTACGCCAAATACAAAATTTGCTGTTGCCATAGGATAATAAAAATTCTCTGTGGTTATTTTTCCACCTGCTATGTAGCTGAACGTATAGCCATTTGGTTCATATTTTTTTGAGAATATATTTATTGCCTGGGCAAAAAAGTTTACTTCACTAATGTTTTTTCCTTTTATTGTGTATGTAGCTTTCACATCTTGTGTGTAATAATCATTTAAGCGGCGATTGTTGTTAGATGTGTTGTCAAGATACTGATCACCAACATATTTTCCTGTTAAGGTCAATAGCATGCTTTTTGCAGGAATAATGTTCAATGAAATAGAGCTAGTAATGCTAGGGGAAAATGATATATCGGCTGTTTCATAAAATTTTGATCCCTGTCCGCCATTGTCATAATCGTCAAAATATTCAGTAAAGTTTTTCACCTTGTTCCTACTCAAAGTTATATTCCCTGCTAAAGAAAAAACTTTATTTAATACAGAACTGCCAAACAACTCAACACCTGCACGATAACTTTTTGGAATATTGGTTCTTGTATACGCACCAACATCATTTATTTTTCCTGTTAACACCAACTGGTCTTTATAAAACATGTAATAAAAATTGGCTCCTAAGTTTAAACCCTTTTTATTAATCTCAAAACCTGTTTCTATGTCGTTTAATTTTTCTGGTTTGGGTAACGATGTTATTGAAGCTTCAAAATCGCTTCTGTTTGGCTCTTTTACAGCACGACCGTAAGAAGCATAAATTTTGTAATTGTTTTTTGAGAAAGTAGCTCCTGCTTTTGGATTAAAGAAAAAATAATTTTGCTTTATCTTGATACCAGGGTTGTCTCTAAACCCATTAATTGTATAATCGATGTTCCTTATTTGCAAATCAACAAACGTTTGAAAATTCTTGCTGAGATTTTGGGTCCATTTTGCATATGTGGAAAAATCGTATTTTTTAGCAGCATTATCATACCAACGATAGTTTTGAGGGATAGCAGCTTGCTCTTTTGCCCAAATAATTTCACCATAATGGTCTCCTTCGTACCTATTATATCCACCACCAACAATTACCTGCGTTTTGTTTTTATCGTATTGTAAAGAAAATATTGAACCATAAAAATTATTATCAAGCCAAAGGCGCCTAATTAGATCAGTTCTTTTGATGGTACCAAAATCCGGTAGCCCGTAATTCGAAAGTTTAGCATCGCTTTTATACTGCTCATAGTATCCTTTGCCCTTTGTAAAGAATACCGCAATATTTGCTTTAATGTATTTAGTAAACCGGTGGTTATAAAATAGCTGATAATGCGTTTGTCTGTAATCATCTACCTCATTTTCGTAGGGTGCACCCGGTTTATCTGTTCCGGCACTGTTGAATCTTCTATTGGTATCGAGGGCAGTTTCATTTACACCAAAGTAAGCTTGGTATGTTCTTTCTTTCCCTGTAAACGCATTCAAACGTAAGGAGCTCTTGTCGGTAGTGTAGGCCGTGCTTACATAATAGGATTGTAACCTTGCACTTGCTCTTTCAATATAGCCCTGCGATCTGATATTGCTCATTCTTGCATCTACTGTAAAATGCTTTCCTAATATTCCACTATTGAATAGCAATGTATTTTTAAAACTTTCATAAGAACCTGCAGTACTGTTAAGTTCAAGGCGCTTTTCTTTGTTTAATTCGTTTGTACTAACATTTATGCTTCCACCAAAGGAACCTGCTCCGTTGGCAGATGTACCAATGCCCCTCTGCACTTGTATGCTTCCAGCAGAAGATGCAATATCTGGAATGTCAACAAAGAAAGTACCTAAGCTTTCCGCATCATTGTAAGGAATGCCATTAAGCGTAACGTTTATCCTCGTTGCATCTGTACCTCGTATGCGAATGCCTGTATAACCAATGCCTGTTCCTGCGTCAGAATTTACAACCACAGAAGGCGTGTTATTTAAAATAAACGGAAGATCCTGACCAATATTTACTTTTTTAATTTCTTCTTTGCTGATATTGGTTTTGGCAAATGGATTTTTCTCCTGCGCTTTTACCGTCGTTATTTCCACAGGCTGTAAAAAGCTCGTGTCGTTGAAAGTTTTGTTGGTTTGGGCATTTGTAAATAAGCTGATGTAAAGCATGCACGCACATAAAAAATACTTCATAAAATAGATTTGTGCTGAACATCTCGGGGCAAACAAGTGCCGATATGTAAAAAGTTCTTTCTCCCTTCGCAGGCATTATCCTGAGCAGGTTAAACGGGTATCATCTCAGCCTCAATATTTTGAAGCACCCCGGAAATTCAGTCGTTAATAATAAGATCGAAAAGTAAAGTTATGAGACAAATAATAAAAAGTTCAATTTTTTTGTAACAAATAGTATAGTTGAAACGTATAAAACTAAACTTGAAAAGATACAGTACTAAGTTTTTACCTTGTACTTGGCAATTTATTTGTCTGAAAACATTCTACCAATTAGTTAAAAGTGAATTATGAAAAAGTTGACATCAATAATTTTTATTTTAATCAGCATAAATGTTGCGGCACAAAAACAATTCGTCGTAGATCCTAATGCGGTAATAAGAACTACGACTGGCAGTTTTTCAAGCATAAAAGTATCTTCTGGCATCAACGTGTATATTAGTAAAGGTGAAGTTGAAGTGCTTGCTGTAAGTGCAACTAGTGACAAATATAAAGATGCAATTAAAACTGAAATAGCTAATGGCGTACTGTATGTTTCTTTTGCGGGAGATAAAATGAGATACAACAGTAGCGCAAAA
>JANOTH010000406.1:0-2822 GCA_031416275.1 Ferruginibacter sp.
TCAAAACATAAATTTTAGTTACTTTAACGAAGTAAAAAACCCAATCCACTTTTTGGCTGTGGTAGTAAAGAATTACATAATAATTAAATAGACAATGATACCTAGAATAAAAATTTGCTGTATTAGTTCTTCTGACGAGGCCAAAATGGCAATTGAATATGGAGCTTCAGCATTAGGGCTGGTAGCAAATATGCCAAGTGGACCGGGAGTTATTACTGACGAAGAAATTTTAAAAATCGCACAAAGCGTTCCACCCGCAATTTCAACTTTTATGCTAACAAGCGGGACATCCGCTGAAGAAATTATTGAGCATCATAAACGAACGCTTACAAACACAATTCAAATTGTTGATGAACTTAAGGAAGGTACCTATCAAAAAATTAGAGAAGTTTTACCTGCAATTAAAATTGTACAAGTAATTCATGTGATAGATGAAAAGACGCTTGACGAAGCGCTAAGAATTTCTTATTCAGTAGACGCTTTACTCTTAGACAGCGGAAATCCAAATCTTGAGATAAAAGAACTTGGAGGTACAGGCAGAGTCCATAACTGGGCATTAAGTAGGAAAATTGTAGAGCAAGCTAAAGTTCCTGTTTTTCTTGCGGGTGGGCTTAAAGCTGAAAATGTAAGACAAGCAATTGAACAAGTACAACCTTTTGGGCTCGACCTGTGTAGTGGTGTTCGGTCAGATAAAAAACTAGATGCTAACAAACTGGAAGCCTTTTTTAATAACGTTTGGAGATAATAAACTTAAGCAAATGGGTTTGTGCGATTTGGCTTGAACCGATAAAATTTTACAGTGTGCAGGTATTGATGCCGATAAGGCTTTACAGTAGGACTGATGAGTAAATGCTCATCTTTATTAAAAATCCGTAGAGATTCTGTGTTAGTTTCCAAATAATTTTTGCATTAATTTTACTCTTTAGGCAACTTTGTGTTAGCCTGTTTAGTGGGTAACCAATTTATTGATTACCCGCTAATTTTTAACCTGCTGCCATTTCGTTTTCACACTTTTCTATTTCATTATTTTGGATTGTAAAATATTCTTTATCGTAGGCTACTCCTTTTTTGTAAATAGTAAAAATCATTTCTAATAATTTTCTTTGAACTGCCACGACGGCTTTCATTTTTATTCCATGTTTACTTACAAGTCTTATAAAAACCGCTTTAAATCTTTGATCATGCCGGATGGCACTTAATGCCGGTAAGTGCATAGCATTTCTTAAATGTCTGTTTCCTTTCTTTGATATAGATGGTTTCCCTTTTATTGATGTTCCGGATAATTTCTCCTTCACATCCAAACCCGCATAACTAGTTAATTGTCGTTTATTTCGAATCAGTTCAAAGCCATTGGTTTCTCCCAATACTGTTACTGCTGTTAATATTCCAATACCGGTTATACTACAAACCAATGCAACTATTTTCTTTACCTCCTCCTCAGTTGCTACTAATTCATTTATTTCGGTTAAGATTTCCTTTATTTGCTTTTCAAGCAGAGCCAATCGCTTGTTACATCGCTCAATACTTTTTTTATTAGGCTTGGCCTCTGTTTTTTCTGCATGTAGTTGATTCTTTAATGATATTTTTTCATCTACTAATTGCTCTCTTTCCCTGGTTAACTGTTGCAGTACTCTATAAATATCTTTTGGTGGATGCCAACTATCTAAATTTCTTTCTAAACCAAATTGAGCAATAGCATCAGCCATTGTTTGGTCTGTGATTGTTCTTATATCAAGCGTTCGTTTGAAGTTGCTTATTTTATTGGGTAGTACCACACTAACATTATAGCTTCTATCATGTAAATAGTAAGCAAATGACTGATGATATACGCCTGTTGCTTCCATCACAAAACGCAATTGAACCTCTATGTTCACTAGCGATTCAACCCACTTTGTCAATTTTGCAAAGCCAGATACTTTATTCTCAAATACCTGTCTGGTTACAAATCCAATCGTAAAATCGTCATAGAGCTTTGCATAAGTAGAAACGAGCTCATCTTGGGCTACATCTATACCTACAACCTGTTTTAATACCTTTTTCATAACAATGATTTTTGTGAAAAATAAAAATCAAATAAGTGAAAATTTCTCTTCGTTTTAGCTCCTGGTTGGATATTCTGAATACTGCAACTTGTACAGTTTCTTACATTCTGTTCAAACTCTAAGAAATAAAAAAGGATGAGGTTGTTTCTCTACGGCAACATACTTTAAAGTTGTTAAGGCGCTTATCTACTCTCATCCCTTTCACCTATTTTCTACAAAATTATTAGTTATGAAACTTTACTTTTATTGTACTGATTTTTATGAATTACAAACATAGGAGCGCTTTGTTTGACTCTACGGATAGTGGGTTTTCGCAAGTTTGCTCTTGCTGTAAACAAACTTCTTCAGCGAAACCCCGATGATCGCAAGGCGCAGTGGCATTGCCGCTCAGAGCGCTAATCTTCTTCTGTTATAAAAGTACCATCCTCAGCAAACTCAGCTTCTACAGCTGTACCATTAAATTTAAACGCTGCTTCATAAATGGTTTTATCTGACTTCTTTTCTGTTTTCCATTTCACATCTGTAGCGCCTGGGTATTTTGTATTAAATGATTGCATGGCAGCAGCGGGAACTGCATTTGCATCGATTGTTGAATTGGTACAACCTGTAATAAAACCAATGACTACAATCAAAAGACATAAAATATTCTTTTTCATACTGAAAGTTTTAAATGATGAATACTCAAATATAATAAAAGACCAGCTTTGCCATTGCTCATTAATTTCTTCGCCTGCGTCGGTCACTTCGCAACTTTTTGAGTGCCCAACGCCTCTTTCGCCT
>JANOTH010000407.1:0-26790 GCA_031416275.1 Ferruginibacter sp.
AGATACAGAAGGAAAAGTAACCCATTTGGTTGTGGCAACCGGCACTGGTGGAACCATTGTAGGCACGGGTAAATATTTAAAAGAAAAAAATCCGAATATTAAAGTTTGGGCTATTGATAGCTATGGCTCGTTGTTAAAAAAATATTTTGAAACCGGTGAGCTCGATCAAAAAGAAGTTTACCCTTATATAAGTGAAGGTTTTGGGGAAGATTTTGTGCCACAGAATTACGATATGCAATACATAGATGAGTTTGTAAAAGTTACAGATAAAGATGGTGCAGTTATGGCGAGGCGTATTGCAAAAGAAGAAGGTATTTTTATTGGATACAGTTGTGGCAGTGCTTTACAAGGCATGATGCAACTTAAGGCGCAGCTTAAAAAAGATGATGTAGTTGTCGTTATTTTTCATGACCATGGCAGCCGTTACGTTGGTAAAATTTACAACGATCAATGGATGATGGAAAGAGGGTTTTTAGAGGTTAAAACATTTAAAGACTTGGTTAAAGGGCGTGGTACACAAAAAATAATTACAGTTAGCCCATCTCAAACTGTTTTAGAGGCTATAGATTTAATGAAGAAATATGATATAGAGAATATCCCTGTTTTTAATTTAGATGATAATATTGGATCAATTTCAGCAAATGGATTGTTCGATAAAATATTAAGCAATCCTGAACTAAAAACAAACTTAATAGAATCAGTTATGGAAAAGCCTTACCCAATTGTTTCCTATGATATGCCCGTGGAGCGTTTGAGCAGTTATATTTCTAAAGAAATAGGTGCGGTAATTAGCAAGGATGAAAGCGGAACCCTACACATTGTAACTAAATACGATATCATTCAAAGCCTGTCTAAATAAGTAAATGGGTATTTTACGATTTCTGTAAAACCCTTATTTATGTAGCATTTGCGCCACATTTACCCAAATGTGGCGCTTTTGTTTCTTTGCTTCCACAATTTGGGTAGGTAATTTTACGATAACTGATATTGTAAAAGTTACTTGGTATCCACTGCGTAACTACTGTTATAGCTGTATTTACTTCATTTTAATAAAAGAGAAGATTTGCTCTTGTATACACTTATAAAACTGTTCATCTTTGTGTAAGAAGTTGGTTGATAAAGATCAGTTATCAATCACAATCCAAGAATCATGAAAAAGTCAAAAAGTTGTTCTTAATATCCTTTAAAAAGAAATAGAAAAACTTTAAATTCAATATCAATCAACTTCTGTTTTAAGCTCTTTGAATACATCTGGGAAAATAAAAAAAATCGAAATCATATGATTTCGTTCTATATAATTAAACATTCTTATTCCTATGAAATCTAAGACCCCCGCATATGCCTTTTAAAAGGCGATGATTGCGAAAACCCAATTATCCTGCTTATGCCCTAAAAAGCGATGATAGCAAAACCAAAGTATCCAAATATCCTGCTTATGCTGTAAAAGGCGATGATAGCAAAACCGAAGTATCCTAATATCCTGCTTATGCCTTAAAAAGCGATGATAGCAAATTGAAAAGACCGAAAAAACCAATTATCCTGCTTATGCTGTAAAAGGCGATGATAGCAAAACCGAAGTATCCAAATATCCTGCTTATGCCCTAAAAAGCGATGATAGCAAATTGAAAAGACCAAAAAAACCAATTATCCTGCTTATGCTTTAAAAGGCGATGATAGCAAAATCAAAGTATCCAAATATTCTGCTTATGCCCTAAAAAGCGATAATAGCAAATTGAAAAGACCAAAAAAACCAATTACCCTGCTTATGCTGTAAAAGGCGATGATAGCAAAACTGAAGTATTCAAGTATCCTGCTTATGCCCTAAAAAGCGATGATAGCAAATTGAAAAGACCGAAAAAACCAATACCTGCCCAAGCTGCCAACGACAGTAGGAAGCAAAAAAACCATCAAATCAAAAACCTATAAAAAACACGAATCCTAAAAAAATGCTTATGCTGCTAACCACAGCGATGATAGCGAAAAACCAAATCACTGAAACCGGGATATCATTTAACTGAACAAAAAGTTCAGATTTAGAATCTCTCTGTGAAAACCGGGAATGTATCGTTGGTGCAAATTATTACTTCCACCGTGCTGCGTGTAAACACAGCATGGTGGATTTTTTTTATTTAAAACCGGAGTGTATTTTTAAGTAATGTTCCTCAACAAACCTTCGCCGCATAGTCCCCAACGAATTATTTCTCTCGTTCCCTCCATCACTGAACTATTGTACGATCTAAATTTATCTGCCGAAACGGTTGGTGTAACAAAATTTTGCGTCCATCCAAAAAAATGGCATGCTACCAAAGCAAGGATAGGCGGTACAAAAAATATTCAGATTGAAAATATTAAAAGTTTAAAACCAGATTTGATTATTGCAAGCAAAGAAGAAAATATACAAGAGCAGGTAGAAATTTTAGCAAATTTTTTCCCGGTTTATCTTACTGATGTTTGCAATTATGAGGACGCAATTAAAATGATCTTAAATATTGGAAAAATAACTTCTAAAACAAAAGAAGCTTTAATACTTATTGATGAGATTCAATCAGGCTTTAATTCAATTTTAACCCGACCACAAAATATTAAAACTGCTTATTTTATTTGGAAAGATCCTTATATGACTGTTGGCGGAGATACCTTTATAAATGATATGATGAACAAACTTGGTTTGAATAATTTGTATGGCCATTTACAGCGGTATCCACAAATAACGTTGCAAGAAGTTGCTGCGCTAAAACCTGAATTGATTTTACTCTCATCTGAACCCTACCCTTTTAAAGAAAAACACATAATAGAAATTCAAAAAAATCTGCCAGGTGCAAACGTACTTTTAGTTGATGGAGAAATGTTTAGTTGGTATGGTAGCAGGATGAAATATGTGCCCACATATTTTAATAATTTACATAGAAAAATCAGTGAATTGCGCCCCAATACACGGTTGTAATTAATGAATGTACTTTCATACATTTGTAAAAAAACACACTATGAGTAAATATGGTTCGGGCGTTTTACACGGCGCAGCTTTAGAAGCTTTATACAACGATGCAAAAGACAACCAATTTGCGTTGCCTGCTGTAAATACAATCGGCACAAATACCATTAATGCAACACTTGAAGCAGCTGCAAAGGTAAATTCTCCTGTAATCATTCAATTTTCCAACGGTGGTGCGCAATTTATTGCCGGTAAAGGCATGCCAAACGATAACCTACAAGGCAATATAGCAGGAGGTGTTTCAGGTGCTTTACATATACACAACGTTGCTAAATATTATGGCGTGCCTGTTGTTTTACATACAGACCATGCATCCAAAAAATGGTTGCCATGGGTTAGTGGTCTGGTAGATGCAGGTGAACAATTTTACAAAGAAAAAGGACAGCCACTTTTTAGTTCGCACATGCTTGATTTATCTGAAGAGCCTATTGAAGAAAATATTGCTACATCCGTTGAGTTTTATAAACGCATGGCACCACTTGGTATGGGGATAGAAATTGAATTGGGTGTTACGGGTGGAGAGGAAGATGGTGTGGATAATAGCGATGTTGACAATGATAAATTATATACCCAACCGGAACATGTTGCATATTCGTATAAAGAATTGAGCAAGGTTGGAAAATTATTTACCATTGCTGCAGCTTTTGGTAATGTGCATGGTGTATACAAATCAGGCAACGTTCAATTAACCCCTGTAATTTTAAAAAATAGCCAAGATTATATTGAAAAGGAATTTAAGACAGGCCCAAAACCTGTTTACTTTGTATTTCATGGTGGTAGCGGTTCTCCGCAGAGCCAAATACGGGAAGCTATAGGATATGGTGCTATAAAAATGAATATTGATACCGATTTGCAATGGGCTTTTTGGGATGGAATTTTAGAAAATTATAAAAAGAATGAAGGGTATTTGCAAGGGCAGTTAGGTAATCCTGAAGGTGCAGATTCACCAAATAAAAAACATTACGATCCACGTGTGTGGTTGCGTAAAGGCGAAGAAAGTTTTATTAAAAGACTAGAAGTAGCTTTTGATGATTTAAACTGCATCAATAGAAACGCATAAGAGCACAACAGACCCAATAATATTTTTTCGATTTTTATGGAAATCCATCCATTTAAAATTTAAATAAATGAAGAAAGAAGAAGATTTTGATGCCATACTATCCGGCAATACAGAAGAAGGCATGCACAAAAGCAGCTGGTTCAAAAGAATAAAAAAAGGCATTCTCACATCAACAAAAGATAAGAAAGATGCTCCGGAAGGTCTTTGGGAAAAATGCCCAGAATGCAAATACACCTGCACAGTTTCTGATTTAGAAGAAAACAATTATGTATGCCCAAAATGCGATTACCATCACAGAATAGGCAGTGATGAATATTTCGATATTATTTTTGACGATGGCTTGCATGAAGAACTCTTTGCAAATATAAAATCAAAAGATTTTTTGGAATTTGTTGATTTAAAACCGTACGGCAAGCGCCTTGAAGACACTTATAAAAAAACGGACATTCACGATTCTATTACAGTGGCCCATGGCAAAGTGAAAGAACATGATCTTGTTATTGCCTGTATGGATTTTGAATTTATTGGAGGAAGTTTAGGCAGTGTAATGGGCGAAAAAGTAAGCCGTGCATGTGATTACTGCATGCAACACCGCATTCCATTTATGATCATCAATAAAAGTGGCGGAGCACGGATGATGGAAAGTGCTTTTTCATTGATGCAGCTTGCTAAAACCTCGGGCAAACTACACCAACTAGCAGAAGCAAAAATCCCTTACATCTCTTTATGTACAGACCCAACTTTTGGCGGCACTACTGCATCGTTTGCTATGTTGGGCGATATTATTTGTGGTGAACCCGATGCATTAATTGGTTTTGCCGGCCCAAGAGTAATTAAAGAAACCATTAAAAAAGATTTACCACCTGGGTTTCAAAGAAGTGAATTTTTATTAGAACATGGGTTTTTAGATTTTATTATCCATAGAAATAATTTAAAAAATAAATTGGCAGACTTACTGATGATATTTAAAAACTGATAAATTTTAGCCCCTCCTGCAGGGGCTTTTTTTATGGTGGTTGAAGGAATGTTTTTTCCATTGGGGCTGTTTGCAGAGAAGCTTTGTGCAGCATTTGTAGCGGCTGTCTGCACTACTCCTCGTTGCGCTTTGCTCCACTGTGGGGTAGTGCTGCCCATCCGCCACGGTGTCCCGATAATTTTGTCGGGAGCCTTTGGGCCGTATATCTTTTTACAACTTTTATAGAAGCGTTGAAGATCGTTCGCTATCTTAAAATGAGTTGGAATTAAAAACTAGGCGTAGAGCATATTTTCCAATATTCCATAATTACAGAAATCATCTTTTCTAGTTTAGGCAGTTCTGTTTGTTTTACAAAAAAACCTTGTGCAGATTTGCTATAAGCATCAATTACAGCTCTCTGCTCTGCAGCTTTTGAAAAAAAGAGATAGGGGATACACCTTATGCTTAAATCAGCATCTGTCTTTAATTTTTCCCTTAATTCAACACCACTAAGTTTAGGTAGGTCTACATCTGAAAGTATTAAAAACGGCCTCATTACATCAGGTTTATTAAGATAATTTAATGCTTCCTCTCCATCTATAAAAAATAATACTTCGTTCGAAAAATCTAATTTCTTAAAAATACCTCTTAAAAATTTTAGATCATCTATATCATCTTCGATAATAAGTATAGGTCCATTTTTATTCATGGGGAATAAATTAAAGGTTAGTAATGGTAATAATATTGACTACTTATTTTGGAAAGCAAATCATATCTTAAATAAATATACCCTTATATTAAAATATGTTTGATATTAATTTTTTTGAAGAATCACCAAAACAGTAGAAAAACTTTTGTTATAAAGCTAATTGTAAACAACGTTTAAAATTATTTTTTTCTCCTTTACCCTCCGCCCCGTTGCGTGTCTCATGCAGCGCTCGCTCCTATCTCCCCGTCAATAAATGCCAAATAAATATTCAACCGACCAAAGGCTGCGCTGCTAAGACGGAAATCCTTTGCTTGCCTTTGAGGCAAAGATTAAAGGCGGGCAGCGAATTAATGCTCCTCAACTCTCCCAAACTTTTCAGCCCCCATCTGGCGAAGAAATGCAGCTCAGAGAAGTGTGGCGGCGTTTCTGTGCCTCTGCTAAAATCTCCCCACCAATAAAAGCTAAATAAACATACAACTGACAAAGGGCTGAGGTGCCCATCATGCCATAAATGTCTTGAGAGAAAAGCTGTTGTAACAATTTGTTACATACGAATTCGGGCTTAGTTTTTTACCTTTGACAAAACAGCAAAGTGGAACTGAATAATAAAAAGGCTTACTACGAATATTTTTTTGAAGTTACATACACGGCAGGTATTGTATTACAGGGTACAGAAATAAAATCGCTCCGCACAGGTAAGGCGAGTTTTAATGATAGCTACTGCATTTTTGACCGCGGCGAATTGTATGTAAAAAGTCTTCACATATCAGAGTATGCATTTGGCACCTATGCCAACCATGAGCCGCTGCAGGAACGTAAGTTATTGCTCAACAAAAAAGAATTGAAAAAGCTGCAGGAAAAAAGCAAAGAGAAAGGCTACAGCATTATTCCACTAAAGATTTTTATTAATGAAAAAGGCCTTGCTAAAATGGATATTGGTCTGGGTAAAGGCAAGAAACATTTTGATAAAAGAGAGACGATAAAAACGAGGGAAAATGATAGGGATTTGAAGAGGAATTACGGATTGTAATTAGACACAAGATACAAGATTTAAGACACAAGATTTTGGACGCTAGATGTTAGACACAAGATTTGAGACACTAGACAAAAAGATTAAAATGGAAGTCGCATAAGATTGTTCCAAATCTTGATACTTGATACTCAACTCTTGATACTTATATCTTGATACTTGCATCTTGATACTCAAATCAGCATTCACTCAAACTTATTGGAATATTTGCCGCAAGGCCGCCATCGGCAGTTTCTTTGTACTTGCTGTTCATATCTAATGCAGTATCCCACATGGTTTTTATTACACCATCCAAACTTACTTTTGCAAAATCAGGTGTGCTTTGTAATGCAAGCTGACAGGCAGTTATAGCTTTTATTGCTCCCATTGTATTTCTTTCAATACATGGAATTTGCACTAACCCTCCAATAGGATCACAGGTCATACCAAGGTGATGCTCCATGGCAATTTCAGCAGCCATAAGCACCTGGCGTTGTGTACCCCCAAGACTTTCAGTAAGTGCTGCAGCCGCCATAGCACTGCTCACGCCGATCTCCGCCTGGCAACCACCCATTGCAGCAGAAATGGTCGCTCCTTTTTTAAAGATGCTTCCGATCTCAGATGCTGTTAGTAAGAACTTAATAATTTTATCATCATCATTGCCGTCGCAAAAAATAATAAAGTATTGAAGTACCGCCGGTATCACTCCTGCAGCGCCATTAGTTGGTGCTGTTACTACTCTCCCGAAAGAAGCATTTTCTTCATTTACTGCCAATGCAAAGCAACTTACCCAATCTAAAATGTAATTAAAACGATGCCCACCTTCAAGAATTATTTGTAACCATTCGTCGTAATTATTGTACGGTTTATTTTGTAGTAACCTTTTATTAACATCAAAAGCCCTACGTTTTACATTTAAACCACCAGGCAAGTAGCCTTGTGTGTGACAACCACGATACATGCATTCTTTCATAACACGCCAAATCTCTAATAGACCCTGTTTGGTTTCTATTTCACTCCTCCATGCAATTTCATTTTCCATCACAACTTCGTGGATAGCCATACCTGTTTTACGGCACCAATGCAACAATTCATCTGCGGTGTTTACAGGGAAAGGCAGAGATACATCTGCCGAAGTTGCAATCTTTTTTACATCACCAACCAATGCTTCTTGCACTACAAAGCCCCCACCTATTGAATAATATGTTTCTGCAAAATTTTCACCATTATTTAATGAAACTAGAAAAGTTAATCCGTTAGGATGAAAGGGCAGTGTTTCTGTAAATAGAAATTCAATATTGTCTGACGGATTAAAATCAATTTCATGCCTACCTGCAAGCAACAGTTTTTGCATGTTTTTAATATCCGCAATTTTTACATCAATATTTTCTACATCAAAAGTTACAGGATCATCGCCACTTAACCCAAGCTGAACAGCGATTGCGGTGCCATGCCCTACACCTGTTTTTGCGAGAGAACCATACAACAAAACCTCAATGCCTGTTACATCATTTAATAAATTCTTTTCTTCCAACTTTTTTGTAAACTGTTGTGCAGCACGCCATGGCCCTAATGTGTGGCTGCTGCTTGGCCCTACGCCAATTTTAAACATATCAAATACAGAAATTGCTTCGTGACCCACAATATAGAATTTAAATAAAAAAACCCCGATAACTTATCGGGGCAAATTAGGGTAAAGAATTGAAATTAATTTACAGCTCTTAAAGTTATAACAAACTTTAAGTAAGAGTTTGCAGGTAAACCAGGTTGAGCTCTACTACCATAACCTAGTGATGGTGGAATATACAAAGTAGCAGTACCACCTGCTTTTATCAATGGAAAAACTACCTGCCAGCCTGCAATTAAATTGTTTAAGGGCGTAACCAATGGTTGGTTAGGCTGAGATGCATCAAACTGAGCACCGTCAGAAGTTGTATTCATTAAATTCCCCACATAGTCAACCGTAATGTTTGAACATAAATTTGGAGACGCTCCCGTGCCCTGAGAAGAAATAACATAGTACATACCATTTTTTTCAGTGGCAGTAATGCTATTTGCTGATAGATAATTTTGCAAATAAGCTGTCTCACTAGCAGATGCTACCGTTGTTGGCGCTACCGCCTTGCAATCTTCATCTTTGCCACACCCTGCAAATACTATAGAAGAAATCGCCATTACATAAAACCATTTTTTCATTTGTCTTTATTTTATTTTTTATTAAGAGTATCAGTAGAAGCTATTGGCTGCATGCCCGCCATTTTTTTCTCCTTGTATTTTATTTCTTTGTACAATTGTTCATTCATTTCCCATTTAAAATGCATTCTGGTAAAAGCATAAAAAAATATTGCAGCAAAAACAGCCAATGTAACGATTAAAAAAGTTTCGGGAGATGTTTTTGAAATTTTTGTATACCACTCAGGTAAAAAAAGATATACACATGCAATTAATAACAGTATTGGAAGGCCAAACATACAAGCCATAGGCAATCCCCTTAAAAGCTTGCTGCTAAATGTGCTGTGAATTTCTTTATTTTTTTCCCAAAAAGCTACAAAACGTGATTCATCATCTGTGAGCATGCTGCAAAAATAATTGAATTTAACCGTTCGCTTGGCTATATTCTTATTTACTTGTAGGTTTGTCTCTTATATTTTCTTAAAAGGATAACAAAGCATTGATGAAAACGGAGCAACTGATAGTTCAATACCTGTACAGCAATAAAAAAGTAACATTACAAGATATAGGCGTATTTAATATAGCATCTGAAATTAATATACCGGAAGACAGTGATAAGGATATCGTTTTACCAGCCGATTCCATACAATTTGTTTACGACCCCAAAGCGCCTGTTGATGATGGCTTAGTGGCATTTATAATGGAAAGCACCCGTAAAATAAAGCCACTAGCTTACTCTGACCTTGAGTCTTTTATTATTTTAAATAAACAGTTTTTAAATATTGGCAAGCCCCTTGTTTTTGAAGGCATGGGCACATTACAGAAAACACAGGCTGGCGATTATGCATTTACTCAAGCAGCAACATCGCATGTTACCACCGAGGAAATGCCAAAAATAATTACGGAGAAAATAAAGGAAAAAATAAGTTTTGCAACACCTCAAAAAGAGAAAAACAATACAGAAAATAAAAATGCATTGTGGTTAGTATTGGCTGTTGTTATAATATTAGGAAGTGTTGTAGGATATTATTTTTACAACAAAAACGTAGAAAATGTTCAGTCCGTTAGCAACACAGAAAATACGGTTACAGACACCTTACCTGTACCTAAAACTGATACAATTCCTGTACAAAATACGAACACTGCGCCAGCTATAAACGTAAATGACAGCAATAGTTTTTACATCGTTATAAGAGAATATACTGATGCAGCAGCCGCGGCAAAAAGTTTGGCTAGATTTAAAAGTTTCGGAAACAACGTTGTACTTACTACCAAAGATTCCGTTAACTACAAATTGCGTATGCCATTTATGCAACCTCTTACAGATACATTGAGAATCAAAGATTCTTTATCTAAATTTTTTCAGGCAAAAGCTTATGTTGAATTACCTTAATTAGTTGTATTAAAAAATAATTTATATAACAGCCCCCTTTAATTTGGGGGCTTTTTAATTTTATAAATCATATTTGCAAGAATAAAATCAATTTTTTAAGATTCGCAAATATTACATTCTATATAAAACTTTTAATACTATAATTATTTAACTTACAAATTTTACATCAACCAAAACCTTATGAAAAAAATTGTTTTTTTTCTGCTGCTACTTAACATTCATGCGGGCGTATTTGCTCAAAACCTAAATTACTATTTGCCTGATAGCGTTACCTACAACAAGGCAATACCAACCCCAAAAGACATTATTTTTCATGAGCCGGGAGAGTGGCATGTAACCCATGATCGTTTGGTAAATTACATGAAAGCCGTTGCTACAGCTGCTCCTGATAGAGTAAAACTGGAAACAATGGGTTACACGTATGAAAACAGACCTCAGGTTTTGCTCATTATTACCTCGCCAAAAAACCAACTTAGGTTGGAAGAAATAAGGCAGCAGCATTTGCAACTATCTGACCCTACAAAATCTGCAAATGTAAATATTGAAAACATGCCTATTGTAGTGTGGATTGGGCATTCAATACATGGCAACGAGCCTAGTGGTGCAAATGCAAGCTTGGTAAGTGCCTATTACCTTGCAGCAGCACAAGGGAAACAAATAGATGATTTATTGGATAATGTTGTGATACTTTTTGATCCTTCTTTTAACCCCGATGGATTGCAACGGTTTTCAACATGGGCAAACCAGCACAAAAGTAAAAACTTAGTAAGCGATGCAAATTCAAGAGAATTTAATGAAGTGTGGCCCGGTGGTAGGTTTAACCATTATTGGTTTGATTTGAATCGTGATTGGTTACCTGCTGTGCATGTTGAAAGCCAAAATCGCTTAAACTGGTTTCACAAATGGAAACCCAATATTTTAACGGATCACCATGAGCAAGGAAGTAATGCAACCTTCTTTTTTCAACCAGGTGTACCTTCCAGAGTTAACCCGTTAACCCCGCAAAAAAACCAGGAGCTAACAGGTAAATTGGCAAAATTTCATGCTTCATTTTTAGACAGGATAGGATCAATTTATTTCACCAAAGAAAACTATGATGATTTTTATTACGGAAAAGGATCTACCTATCCTGATATAAATGGCGCAATAGGAATTTTATTTGAGCAAGCATCATCGAGAGGGCATTTACAACAAACTACAAATGGTTTATTAAGTTTTCCATTTACCATAAAAAATCAATTTACAACAGAACTTTCTACGCTCGAAGGAGCAAGGGTTTTAAGAAAAGAATTCCTACAATGGCAAAAAGATTTTTATAAAGAGGCTATATCTGATGCTACAACCGATCCGGTAAAAGCATATGTTTTTGGCGATAAAAATGATAGGGTTAAAACATTTCATTTTTTGCAAATGCTACAGCGGCAACAAATAGATGTGTATGGTTTAAATTCAAATGTAAAAGCTGATGGCCTCGACTTTGAAAAGGAAGGCTCTTACATTGTACCCGCAAACCAAACCCAATACAAGGTTATAAAAACGATTTTTGAAAAAACATCAAAATTTAAAGACAGTCTGTTTTATGATATTACATCGTGGACCATGCCATTAGCATTTGGCTTGCCAAGTGCGGAATTGGGTGTTGCGCAGTACAACCAAAATGTACAGAACGAAAAAATTAGCCCTGTTAGTTTTCCAAAACAAACTGTTATTGGCAGCAAAAGTAATATCGGCTATTTAATGCAATGGGAAGGATTATACGCACCTGCTGCATTGTACGAATTACAAACTAGTGACGTGTTCACAAAAGTTGCAAGCAACAAATTTTCAATAAATGTAAACGGCACTTCTAAAAATTTTAATTACGGTACTATCATTATTCCTGCACAATTACAAACTGTTAGCAATGATAAAATATTTGAAATGCTCAACAACCTTTCTGCAAAATATGGAGTAAATATTTATAGTGTACAAACCGGAAATGTAAACAGCGGCAGTGACCTTGGGAGCAGTAAAATGTTGCCATTAACAAAACCCGCAATAGCGATGATTACTGGCACCGGCGTAAATGCAACTGATGCAGGTGAAGTGTGGCATTTGCTGGATCAACGAATGAATATACCTTCTTCCCATCTAGAAATAAGCATGTTTAACCGTATTGATTTGAATAAATACAACAGTATTGTAATGGTAGGTGGCAGCTATCAAGATTTAAATAAAGAGAAACTAAAAACTTGGGTACAGGCGGGAGGAACATTAATATTAACTGAAGAAGCTGTTACATGGGCATCACAAAATGGTATCAGCGATGTTTAGTTTAAGAAAGCTAAATCTCCTACAGACAGTATTGAAAGAGTGACTTATGTTGACAGAGAACAAATTGATGGTGCGCAACAAATAGCAGGAGCAATTTTTGGAGCAGATGTTGATCTCACTAATCCACTTGCGTATGGATATAACCAAAAAACAATCAGCCTTTTTAAAGCCAACAGGGTTTTTATGGAAAAAAGTAAAAACGCTTATGCCACTCCATTTTATTATGGTAGCAAGCCATTACAAAGTGGTTGGGTTAGTAAACAGAATGAAGATGCCATTAAAAACTCAGCAGCAGTTTTAGTAAATACAGTAGGTAGTGGAAGAATAATAAATATTGCTGATAATCCAAATTTTAGAGCTTTTTGGCTTGGCAGTTCAAAACTTTTTTTGAATGCGCTTTTCTTTGGAAGAAATATTGACGCTGCAAGTGGAAGAGCTGGGGATGAATGAAGACGAAGTAATTTATAAGAAATACTGAACAGTTGTTTAAAAACAAAACTTAAAATTACCGATATCAGAACCTGCCTTTAAGCCGAAAGATTTGTATTAATTTTAATTTAAAATAGAGAAAATGAAATTTGAAAAAATGATAATTGTTGGAAGTTTCCTGATCTTAATCTTTAGCAATTTTACTCAAAGTTCCAGGTATTTTGAAAATGATATTGTTGAGGTTTATTTCTCAAACAAGCTCGACATAATTGACCTTTCTAAAATTAAAACAGATTTAATGAAGGAAAATATTATCCTAAATTATGACTACTTAAAATTTACTGCTGATGGCAAATTAAGTGCAATTGAATACCATGTAAAAGCCAAGAAATTTGGTGGTAGTGACAAAACAGATGACACAAATAAAGAAATAGGATTCATTGTAAATTTTGCCCCAGATGCTAAATATGGAATTATTATTGGTGAAAAAGATACCATAAAAAAAAGAAAAGAAGTATTAGAGAATCAAAAGTGAAATGACTACGTATCTCAATTGTTTTGCTATTAGAACTTTTTGTGGAGACAGTCTGCTTTAAACTCTATGGCAAGTATAATGGCCTAGATTAACAGCCATAACATTGATACTTTTATTCGATTTTAAAATAATATTTAGTATTTATTGCTTAAAGAAAATCTAATGATACACGTACAATAAAGCCTCCTGGTTAATTCTTCTTCATTAATTTTACCAAATGGAATTTATTGATTACTACCAAGTTTTGGGTTTGCAAAAAAATGCAAGTGCAGATGATATAAAAAAGGCTTACCGAAAATTGGCTAAGCAATACCACCCTGATGCAAATCCGGATGACGCAACAGCTAAGAAAAAATTTCAACAAATAAACGAAGCGAACGAAGTACTGAGCGACCCTGAAAACAGAAAAAAGTTTGATAAGTACGGAAAAGATTGGCAACATAGTGCAGCCTATGAACAACAGGCAAGGCAGCAACAGCAATACGGACAACAGTTTGGCGGTTTTGAAAATGAAGGCGGCTTTTCAGATTTTTTCTCCTCTATGTTTGGGGGAGGTGGCAGACGAAGTACGGGAAGGCAAAAAGGGCAGGACATTAATGCAACCTTTCAGCTAAACCTGACTGATGTTTTTAAAACACACCAACAAACAATTACAGTAAACGGAAAAAACATCAGAATAACAGTGCCCGCAGGTGTGGAAAATGGACAGGTAATAAAATTAAAAGGCTACGGACAGGCAAGCCCAAATGGTGGAACTACAGGAGACCTTTTTCTTACCTTCAAAATCAATAATGATACATTTTTTAAAAGGGTTGGCAACGATTTGCAAGTAACACAAGAAATTGATTTGTACACTGCAGTGCTTGGTGGCGACGCTGAATTGAATACACTACATGGCAAACTTAAATTAAAAGTGAAACCCGAAACACAAAACGGAACCAAGATCCGAGTGAAGGGAAAAGGTTTTCCTTTTTATAAACAGGAAGAAACTTTTGGCGACCTGTATGTTACATATGCCGTTAAACTTCCTACCAATTTAAGCGAAAAAGCATTGGAGCTTTTTGAAACATTAAAAAACTTACACAAAAAATAATGGTGAATTTAATAGGCTGTAGATTTTATTTTTCAATCTCAGCTATATCATTTTAGCTTCAATATAATTCATCAAATTTCGTTTAGCCGTATTCTTTAACCGCCTTCTAAAAAAACCTGCCCAACCCAAAAGCTTTCCGGTAAAACCAAAAGCCTGTGCACTCCATTTATGCATACTCCACCCATCGCTGTGCTCAGTTATTAAACCATTTTCAATTTTCATGTGAGCTTTGCACATATTTACAACCCTTCGCCCTGTTTTTGAAAATGTGTAAGATGCAGTCCAGTTGCAGGTGAAATATCCATCATCTAAATTTTTAATACTGTCATATTGCAAAGAGAAATCTTTGGCATTTTTACAAAGCATTTCCCACATAGCTTTTGCCTCATCGCCACGCAACAGCTCAAACATTGGATCATAAAAAGCAATGTCATCACTGTAACATGCATTCATCTTATCTGCATCTAAGTTTTGAAATGCTGTAAAGAAACGGTCTACCAACCTTTCATCATTATTCATTGCTAACCAATTATGTTTTATTAAATTGAGGGTTCAAATTAAACTTACACAATGTACAAATTACTATCAATAGCATGTATGCTGGTCTTTTCATTTTGCGCTACAGCGCAGGAAATAAATGAGAAATATTTTAAAGAGAATTACACAAAAAAAGAAATCTACATCACTATGAGAGATGGTGTAAAGCTTTTTACTTCTTTTTATATACCCAATGATAAAAGCGAAAAACACCCATTTTTAATTACCAGAACTCCCTACTCTTGTGCACCTTATGGCGAAGATAAATATGCAGCAATATGGTCAGGTTACAAAAGTGCCTATATAAAAGAAAATTACATTTTTGTAACTCAGGATGTACGCGGCCGATACATGAGTGAAGGCGTTTTTGAAGATGTACGTCCTTTTAATAAAAATAAAAAAGGAAATGAAATAGACGAAGCAAGTGATTCCTATGACGCCATAGATTGGATGGTAAAAAACATAGAAAACAACAACGGTAATGCCGGTGTATTCGGCACTTCATATCCTGGTTTTTATTCTACCGAAGCTGCGTTGAGCAACCATCCGGCACTAAAAGCAGTAAGCCCGCAAGCCCCGGTTACGGATTGGTTTATTGGCGATGATTTTCACCATAATGGCGCTTTCTTTGCTATGGATGGATTTTCTTTTTACCCAACATTTGGTAAGCCTCATCCTAAACCAACACAGAGTTATGGCGAAGGTTTTAAAACAGATGTAAAAGATAATTATAAATTTTACCTAGAGCAGGGAACTCCCAAAAACCTTCATGATATTATTGGTGACAGTATTAAATTTTGGCACGAAATGTATCAGCACCCAAATTACGATGCATGGTGGCAAGCACGTAATGCACGCAACGGAATATACAATGTAAAACCCGCCATGTTATGGGTAGGAGGTTTATTTGATGCCGAAGATTGCTGGGGCGCATGGAATGCATATAAAGCTACTGAAAAGCAAAGTCCACAAACTACATCAAGCATTGTGATGGGCCCTTGGTACCATGGCCAATGGAGCAGAGAAGGGAGTTTTTTAGGCAATGCAAGATTTCTATCAAACACTTCAGAATACTTTCAAAATAATATAGAAGTACCGTTTTTTAATTACTACTTAAAAAACAAAGGGAGTGTAAAAGATATTGCAGAGGCAAACATATTTTTTACAGGAGAGAACAATTGGAAAAAATTACAACAGTGGCCTCCTGCGCAAGTAACAAACACAAACATGTTTATTACAGGTAATGGAATGCTTTCTTACACAGCACAGAACTCTAATAAATTATATACTGAATACGTAAGTGACCCGGCACACCCTGTTCCCTATACGGAAGATGTTCACAACAGGCGCACAAGAGAGTACATGACGGACGACCAGCGTTTTGCAGAACGCAGACCAGACGTACTTACTTTTAAAACGCCAATTTTAGAAAATGATTTAACGCTTGCAGGCCCTGTAATAGCAGACATTGCAACAGCTATTTCAACAACGGATGCAGATTTTGTTGTTAAAATTATTGATGTATTTCCAGATAATTTTGAGTACCCAGCAGGAAGCATTAACAACGGAAAGGATTATCCAATGTGGGGCTACGAAATGCTTGTAAGAGGCGAAATTATGAGAGGGAAATTCCGCAACAGTTTCGAAAAACCAGAACCTTTTACCCCAAATAAAGTTACGAGAGTAAAATACGAGTTGCCTGATGTTGCGCACACTTTCAAAAAAGGACACAGGTTGATGATTCAGGTTCAAAGCAGCTGGTTTCCGCTTGCAGACCGCAACCCACAGCAGTTTATGAACATTTACAATGCGGATGAGAAAGATTATAAAAAGGCAAATATTAAAATTTACCATAGTGGCAGCAACCAAACGAAATTCATTTTGCCCGTTCTAAAAAACTAATATGAAGAGGTTAATTTTTGCGGTGGCTATCTTTTATTCAGGAATTTTAGGTGCACAGGTGAATAAGAACTTTGTAAAAGAAAATTTTATAAAGATTGATACCAATATTGTAATGAGGGATGGTATTAAATTAAAGACCCTAATCTATATTCCAAAAGATGAAACGGAAAAGTATCCTTTTTTAATAGAGCGTACACCTTATTCTGCGGGGCCTTACGGCGATACTGCTTTTGCAGACAGAATAGGCCCGAATATAAACCTGATGAATGAAAAATACATTTTTGTATATCAGGATGTACGTGGCCGTTACATGAGTGAGGGTATTAATTTGGAAGTAACACCAAATATAGCCGACAAGAGAAATAACAAGGATGTTGATGAAAGCAGCGATACCTACGATGCTGTTGAATGGCTTTTAAAAAACATAAAGAACAACAATGGACGTGCTGGTTTGTGTGGCATTTCTTATCCGGGGTTTTATGCTACCGCATCGTTGCCAAATGCACACCCGGCAATTAAAGCTGTAAGCCCGCAAGCTCCGGTAACAGACGAGTTTATTGGCGATGACGCAAATCATAATGGTGCATTTTTCTTGCTAGATAATTTTAGTTTTATGAACTATTACGGCAAAGAAAGAAGTGGTCCTGTTGAAGATTATGGCTCTCAAATATTTGATTACAAAGCAAAAGATGCTTACGATTTCTTCCTAAAATTAGGGCCGTTAAAAAATACACAGGCTGCAAAATATTTTAACAACAGCAGTTATATATGGAATGAATATTTGCAGCATGACACTTACGATGCTTATTGGAAAGCGAGAGATATTCGCCCCTATCTAAAAAACATAAAGCCTGCTGTAATGGTTGTTGGCGGCTGGTTTGATGCTGAAGATTTATATGGCGCACTTAATACCTACCAGGCAATTGAAAAACAAAACAAAGTAAATAAAAATTTTCTTGTTATGGGGCCATGGACACATGGCGCATGGGCGGGTGCAAATTGGAACAAGTTTACTACATATGATTTTGGCACCAACACTAGTAAGTATTATCAGGATAGTTTGGAAACTGTATTTTTTAATTATTATTTAAAAGACAAAGGAAAGTTTAATGCTGCTGAAGCAACCATTTTTGAAACAGGCTCCAACAAATGGAAACAATATAATGTGTGGCCACCAACGGAAAGTATTGCGACAGCATACTATTTACAGCCTAATAAAATGTTGAGCATAGCTAAACCTATTACTGCAAAAAGTTATGATGAATATGTAAGCGATCCTGCAAACCCGGTGCCTTACACTCAAGCTGTACAAGGTGGGAGAAATAATGGCTATATGGGCGAAGACCAACGTTTTGCTGCAGTAAGAAAGGATGTTGTTTTGTTTGAGACGGGTATTTTAAATGATGATGTAACACTTGCAGGAAAAATAATTGCAGATTTACAAGTATCATTGTCAACCACAGACGCTGACTTTATTGTGAAACTTATTGATGTACTTCCATCAGATGAGTCTACGCCATCATTTGTTGCGAAAGGTACTAATATGGCAGGTTTACAAAGACTAGTTCGTGCAGAAGTAATGCGTGGAAAATTTAGAGAAAGTTTTTCAAAGCCAAAACCGTTTACGCCAAATAAAATTACCAATGTAAAATTTGATTTAAATGATGTAGCACACACGTTTAAAAAAGGCCACAAAATAATGGTACAAATACAAAGTAGTTGGTTCCCGCTTGTTGACAGAAACCCTCAAAAATTTATGAGAATTCCTGATGCCGATGAAAACGATTTTCAAAAATCTACCATTCGAATTTATCATGATAAAAAAAATGCAAGCAAGCTTATCTTACCTGTGATAAAATAATTGTATGAATAAACTAATTTGGATTTTTGCACTAACAACAAGTTGTAAAATTTGCATTGCACAAAAACAAATAAATGTTGCCCCCTACCCTAACGAAGTATCAATTGGAAAGGGCAATTTTATATTTTCATCAGCAACTAGAATTGTCTACATAAAAGGCACAGAAAAAATTTCAGTATATCTTAAAGAGCAAATAAAAAGTCTTACAGGCGTATCCTTAAAAACCCTTGTTTACAGCAAAGAATCCTCGTTCAATCGAAACACAATACAACTTTTTAAAAGAGAAGACAAATCACAAATTAAAAGCTATTCCCTACAAGTAACTAAAGATAAAATTAGTATTGGGGCACCAAATGATACTTTATTTTTTAACGGTATTCAAACGTTGCTGCAGCTTTTACCGATCAAAAAAACAAATCAATCATTTTCTATTCCACAACTATCCGTTATAGACCAACCAAGGTTTAACTACAGAGGAATGCATTTAGATGTGTCAAGACATTTCTTCCCCATAAATTTTATAAAAAAATACATTGATCTGCTTGCCATGCACAAGTACAATACTTTTCACTGGCACTTGACGGATGACCAGGGATGGCGGATAGAGATTAAAAAATACCCACTACTTACTCAAATTGGTGGTTACAGAAATGGCACCATTGTAGGGCGCTATCCCGGTACAGGCAATGATGGTATTCGTTATGGCGGGTATTATACCCAAGAACAAATAAAAGAAATTGTTCAATATGCAACGGAGCGATACATAACTGTTATTCCTGAAATTGAAATGCCCGGTCATGCTTCTGCGGCAATTGCGGCATACCCTCAGCTAAGCTGCTTTCCCGAAGAGAATACCGCAATAGATTCAATAACCTCGTGGGCAGGCAGCCGAGTTGGCAAACAGGTACAACAAACATGGGGTATTTTTAATGATGTATTTGCACCAACGGATTATACTTTTAATTTTATTGAAAATGTACTCGATGAAGTTATGGCGTTATTCCCTTCAAAATATATACACATCGGCGGAGATGAGTGCCCAAAAGAAAACTGGAAACGATCGACATTTTGCCAACAATTAATAAAAGATAATAATTTAAAAGATGAACATGGTTTGCAGAGTTATTTTATACAACGAATAGAAAAGTATGTAAACAGCAAAGGCAAAAAAATAATTGGTTGGGATGAGATTTTAGAGGGTGGACTTGCTCCTAACGCTGCTGTGATGAGCTGGCGTGGTACTGAAGGCGGCATTGCGGCAGCAAAAGAAAAGCACAATGTAATTATGACGCCGGGCAGCCATTGTTACTTTGATCATTCGCAAACAAACAACGAAGACAGCGTAACAATAGGCAGTTATTTGCCGTTGGAAAAGGTATATGCTTTTGAGCCTATCCCTGCGGCGCTTTCGGCTGATGAGGCAAAATATATTTTAGGCGCACAGGGCAACGTATGGACAGAATATATGACCAACGAAAGCAAAGTGGAATACATGGTTTTACCCCGCATTGCGGCGTTAGCCGAAGTTTTATGGAGCGATAAAGGAAAAACTAATTTTGAAGATTTTGAAAAACGTTTACCCTTTATTCTTGAACGATATAAGGCAATGAATTACAACTACAGCACTGCTTTTTATGATTTAAAAAGTGGTGTAATGAAGCTGCCAAATAACAAAGTAGCATGGAGTTTAGAAACTAAAAACAAAGATGCAGTTATACTTACAAAAGTAAGTGGTGGTACAACAAAAAATTATAACGGACCAGTCACTGTTAATGAAACAGGCGAATATGAAGCTGCCACAACTGATAAAACAGGATCAATAAATAGTAAATGGATAAAGCAGGCCTTCAACATAAATAAAGCAAGTGGTAAATTAATAACTTTAAAAAATGACCCCAATATATCTTACAACAGCGGTGGCGCATTTTCATTGGTTGATGGTATTCAGAATACCCGAGGCATGGCAAAATCGCAGGAGTTTCTTGGGTTTTTAGGTAAAGATTTAGAAGCAGTAATTGATTTAGGCGCACCGACGAACGTAAGTGAAATAATACTGCATACGTTTACCAGAAAAGCAAGCTGGATATACCCGCCAAAAGAAAATAGTATTAAACTTTTAGTAAGCGATGACGGCATCAACTTTACACAGCCACTAGATGAAATTATTACGAGTGCCGGCAACAGTAACATAACAAATAGAATAAGCTTTTCAACTTCTAAAAAGATAATTAACACACGGTATATAAAGATAATTGCAGAGAATTTTGGCATTATACCAATTGGCTACCCCGGTGCAGGCAATGCAGCTTGGTTATTTGCCGACGAAATTGAGGTGTTGTAAATATTTTAATTTCAACTGGATTTTATTCACTTCATTTATTGTCTAATGGCTTTCAATTTTATTTTTAGCGAATAATGTAGAAAAACTTTACCCAAAGCGTCCTTTTGAATTTGCTTATGAAAAAACTTTTTACAAATCTTACCTTTTGGGTACTTACAGCAATAACAGCGGGCGCATTGCTTGGGCATTTCTCTCCTTCTATAGCTATAAAAATGCAGCCGCTGGGTAAATGTTTTATTGAGATAGTTAAGCTATTTATTTACCCCATCATTTTCCTCACTATATCACTTGGGATTAGTGGAATGGGTAATTTAAAAAAAGTTGGTAGGGTTGGTGGCAAAGCTTTATTGTATTTTGAAGTTGTAACAACCTTTGCGTTGCTAATAGGTATTGCTGCAGCATGGCTTATAAAACCTGGTAGTGGCGTAGAAATGACCACCGTAAAAACTGCTGATATTACACAATATACAACGGCAGCAAAAACATTTAGCTGGCTTCAGTTCTTAAAAGATAATATAACCATACAAGTTCTCATCGTCTCCATCATTTTTGGTTTAGTTTTAGGTAAACTGAGTAGTGCAAAAAAAATTACTTCCTTTCTTACAAATGCTTCAAAATACATTTTTAAAGGATTACATTTTGTAATGTTGTTAGCCCCTATCGGTGCGTTTGGAGGCATGGCATTTACAATAGGAAAATATGGAATTGCAACTTTATTACCACTTGGCAAACTAATGCTTACAGTCTATGTAACCATGGCAATATTCATTTTTTTAGTACTTGGATCAATTTTACGTTTTTATAGAATAAATATTTTTAAATTTTTAAACTATATAAAAGAAGAACTCTTAATTGTACTTGGCACTTCATCTTCAGAAGCTGCACTGCCTTCACTGATGGAAAAGCTGGAAGGTATGGGCTGCAGCAAACCGGTTGTAGGATTGGTAGTACCTGCAGGCTATTCGTTTAATTTAGATGGTACAACCATTTACCTTTCCATGGCAGTAATCTTTTTATCGCAGGTATTTAATATTGACTTAACTGTTGGTCAAATTTTTACAGTTATTGGCATTTTAATGATTACCTCTAAAGGCGCTGCAGGCGTTACAGGCAGCGGTTTTATAGTATTAGCATCAACACTTTCTGCAGTTAGAGTAATACCAATTGAAGGGCTTGCATTATTGTTAGGTGTTGATAGGTTTATGAGTGAAGCACGTGCTATTACTAATTTTATAGGCAACGGTGTGGCAACAATCTTTATAGCAAATAATGAAAAAGATTTTGACAGGCAAAAAATGAATACTGCATTTTCAAAAGAAATTTATGAGTATGCTGTTTCCATAGAAAATACCAAGGAACCAACAGCAAAATAAAGTATAGCCATCTTACTTATTTTTTTTCGAAAAAATATTTCTTGGTACCTAGTTTCAAATCCTCATTACGTTTTCGTAAATTTCGTTTTACAAACCAACTTATGATAAAATTAATTTTTTGTTTAACAGCCTCGTTTGCTGTGTTAAACGTAGATGCACAAAAAGATTCAAGGAATGTAGCAAATGCTGATTCCATCATTTTTAGCAATGTAAAATACAGGCAGGTCGGCCCTTTTAGAGGTGGGCGTAGCGGAACAGTTGCAGGTAGTTTTAAAAACAAAAATACTTTTATTTTTGGCGCAACCGGTGGTGGTGTGTGGAAAACAACCGATGGTGGCAGCAACTGGAAAAACATTTCAGATAAATATTTTGGTGGTTCTATTGGCGCTGTAGCAATTGCACAAAGTGATGAAAGCATTTTGTATGCGGGCGAGGGCGAAAACACTTTGCGTGGAAATGTAAGCGAAGGCCTTAATGGTATGTGGCGAAGCGAGGATGGTGGTAGAACATGGAAGTTGCTTTCTCTTAAAAATACAAGACATATCAGCCGAATAATTATTCATCCAAAAAATCCTGATATCGTTTGGGTTGCTGCAATTGGGCATCTATTTGGCTCAAGCGACGATCGTGGTGTTTACAAAACAACCGACGGCGGCAAAAACTGGCGTAAAGTTTTGTTCGCAAATGCTAACGCAGGAGCAGTAGAAATTGTAATGGAGCCAGGTAATCCTTCTACCTTATATGCAAGCACATGGAATGTAAAACGCACGCCTTACAGTTTTGAAAGCGGCGGACCCGGTAGTGGTTTATGGAAGAGTACTGATGCAGGCGAAACCTGGATGAACCTTATGGATAAAAAAGGTATGCCAAAGAAAGAAGTAATTGGCAATATTGGCATTGCTGTTAGTGCCGTTAACCCTGAAAGAGTTTATGCGATAATTGAGTGTAAGAGCCGTGGTTTATACCGCAGTGATGATGGCGGAAACACATGGGAAAAACAATCTGATGATGCCAATATTTTACAGCGTGCATGGTATTTTAGTAAAATTTATGCTGATACAAAAAATGAAAATATTGTATATGCTCTAAACGTAGGATTGTATAGAAGTACTGATGCCGGTAAAACATTCAGGCCAATTAGCACACCACACGGCGACCACCACGATCTTTGGATTGACCCCGAAGATGCAAACAGAATGATTGTTGCAGATGATGGAGGCGCTCAAATAAGTTTTGATGCCGGTAATAATTGGAGTACTTATCAAAACCAGCCAACAGCCCAGTTTTACAGGGTTTCAACAGATAACCATTTTCCTTACAGAATATTAGCAGCACAACAAGATAATAGTACAGTTAGAATTTTAAGCAGCAGCAACGGAGGACAAATATCTACAGATGATTGGTCACCTACGGCAGGTGCCGAGAGCGGTTATGTAGTAGCCGATCCATTAAACCCTGACATTGTTTATGGTGGAAATTATGGCGGCTACCTTAGCAGGCTTGATCATAAGACAGGAGAAAACAGAGCCATCAGTGTTTATCCTGATAATCCAATGGGTGCCGGGGCAAGTTCTACCAAATACCGTTTTCAATGGAACTTTCCTATCTTCTTCTCCCCTCACAATCCTAAAAAATTATACGTTGGTGGGCAGCATTTATTTGCCACAGAAAATGAAGGACAATCATGGGATGTTATAAGTCCTGATCTAACTACAAACGATACAGCAAAACAAAAATCTAGTGGCGGTCCCATAACGCAAGACAACACATCTGTTGAGTATTATTGTACCATTTTTGCAGCTATTGAAAGCCCGTACGAAAAAGATTTATTGTGGACAGGTAGTGATGATGGGCGTGTAAATGTTAGTAAAGATGCGGGTAAAACATGGGCTGATGTAACGCCGCCAACTGCCGGTAAATTAATGATGTGGAATTGTATTGATGCAGATCCATTTAAAAAAGGAGCAGCATATATTGTTGGAACCAAATATAAAATGGATGACTTTAAACCATATATTTTTAAGACAGAAGATTATGGCAAATCATGGAAAGAAATAACTACAGGAATACCATCCATGCATTTTGCCCGAGCTATTCGTGCTGATAAAAAACGACAAGGTTTGTTATACGCAGGTACAGAATACGGAATGTATGTAAGTTATAACGACGGTGCAAACTGGCGTCCATTTCAATTGAATCTTCCATTGGTGCCAATCACTGATATGACCATTAAAAACAATGACCTTATAGTAGCTACGCAGGGCCGTGCACTTTGGGTAATTGATGACCTTACAACCATACAAAAGTATGACGAAGGATTATTGAGTAAAAATTTATCAATCCTACCCATTAACGAAAGTTTTAGACGTGATGGCTTTGTAAATGCAAATGCAAAAAATGCAGGTACCAATGCAGCGAATGGAGCAATAATTAATTTTTATGCAAAAGAGGTTACTGACAGTACCAAAGGAACAATTGTTTTGTTGGATAAAAATAGAAAAGAAATAAAACGTTTTGCTACAGATGCAAAAGAAAAAAATGATAAGATAGAGTTGACCAAGGGCATGAATAGGTTTGTGTGGAATATGAATTACCCTGAAGCTGAAAAAATAGATGGAATGATTTTATGGAACGGAGCTGTTGGAAGCCCGAAAGCTATACCAGGTCAGTATTTTGTAAAAGTTAAGGTAGATAAGGATTCTATGGAACAACCATTTACAATATTACCAAACCCTGCATACAATATTACACAGAAAGGTTATGAAGACCAATTTAATACCATGGTTAATATAAGAGATAAATTTACGGAAATACAAAAGGCTATAAAAAGTATTAGGGATGTGCGCACACAAATAAATGATTTTAATGAGCGCCAGGGTAAAGATTTACCGAAGGAAATAAAACAAAAAGGAGATACCATAAACAAACAACTTACAGCTGTAGAAGAAGCTTTGTACCAAACAAAAGCTAAGAGCGGACAGGATGTATTAAATTATCCAATTCGGTTAAATGATAAAATTAGTGGCTTGTTTGATTATGCCGGCAGTGGCTACAACCCGCCAACCGTTCAGGTAAAACAGGCTTACAACGACCTTTCAGCGCAAGCAGATGTACAATTAAGTAAATTAAAAAACTTAATGGAAACAGATGTTGTAGAGTTAAATAAAATGATAAGAGAAAAAGCAATTCCTGTAATTGGAGCAAAAAAAACAATGTAAACATCATTCATAAAAATTTTAAAGGATTGGAAATTCCAATCCTTTTTTTGTGATTAAACTATTCACTTATTTTCAAAATTTGTTTTAATGAAATGTAGAAAGTAAAATCGCAGAATATCCAGATAAATATTTGAAATAATTTCAATTAATTTTATTATCAAAACTTATAAATATGCAATCATTAAATGGAAAAATAGCACTGGTTACGGGTGCAGGAAAAGGAATAGGAAAAGCAGTGGCAATAGCGTTAGCTAACGAAGGGGCACATGTAGGATTAGTTGCCCGCACCCAAAAAGATTTAGATGAAGTGGCAGCCGCCATAAAACCATTAGGTGTAAATGTAGCAACAGCCACTGCTGATGTGAGCAATATGGAAGAAGTAAATGCTGCTATTGAAAAAATAAAAAAACAACTTGGCTCGATTGATATTTTAATAAATAATGCAGGAACCGGAACTTTTGGAAAATTTTTAGAGTTAGAGCCTGCAGTGTGGGAAAATATGATCAAAGTAAATTTATTTGGCGTGTACTATGCTACTCGTGCGGTTTTACCTGACATGATAGAAAAACAATCTGGCGACATCATTAATATTTCATCCACAGCAGGTAAAGCCGGAGGGGCCTTGACAAGTGCTTACAGCGCTTCAAAATTTGCTGTGTTTGGCTTAGGAGAAAGTTTAATGCAGGAAGTTCGCAAACATAATATTCGAGTTACGACATTGGCACCAAGTACCATCGTTACTGAGCTTGCACAAAGTGCCAACTTAATTACCGGCGATGCAGAAAGGGTAATGCACCCCGAAGACTTTGCAGAATTAATTATTGCACAGTTAAAATTAAACCGCAGAATGTTGTTGAAAGAAGCAAGTGTATTTTCGACCAATCCATAGATTTTAATG
>JANOTH010000408.1:0-36694 GCA_031416275.1 Ferruginibacter sp.
CGAAGTGTTTAATATGGGCTGCAGGATGGAGATTTATTGTGCAGAAGCTGATGCAGCAACGATGATTGAAACAGCAAACTCGTTTGGTGTTGCTGCGCAGATTATAGGTAGAGTTGAGGCCGCAGAAAAAAAATGTTTACAGATAAACGCAAGGGGAGAAGAAATTCTGTATTAATACAAATTACCTCGTAGTAAGAAAGTCCATATTTCTACTTTTGTCTTTGCTCTCCCACCGATAATGAATAGTGTAACTGTTTTTGTCAGTTTTTAACCGATATGGAATTCTAAATTTTAGATCTACAATGCCTGTACTCTCCATAGCAGCTTTTACACTTTTTAAAACCTCTATAGGAATTTTAACTTCTTTGCCTACTTTATCAAACACCCAAAATATGTTATTTCCGTTTTATAATTCCATTTGATTACTTCCCGTAACCTGGTTAAGATCGATGGCCAAATACGCATATTTTGGATTGACTCTAATATTTGTATCTACGGCAACAGTTATTAATCCTGATTTTAATCCATTTGCTTGCGCAATGGTTCCAACAGGTGTTTTAAGTACTACTGTTCCCGCTACTTTAGGTGGTAAAGTGGAATTTGGTTGGGCTAATGCATTTGTGGATAGCCCAACCAAAAATAGAAGCAAAGAATATTTAAACATTCCAGTAATTTTTTCTTGAAGATAAATATCTTGCTGCTAAGAAAATGCAAAAGAAAGTTTGATACTATAAGACTTTAATAAATAAAAATTTAAAGGTTTCTTTATTCCTCAGATACTACAAAGGTAATAGGCTGTTTTCTGTAAGCACTAACTATAAATCCATTTTGTATTGCAGGTTTCCATTTCGGACCTTTTTTTATAACATCTATACAATGTTTTGCAATTGAATCATTGATATTTTTTTCTGATGTAAAATCCGATAGGGATCCATCTTCATGCACGATAAATTTTGTAATAAACGTGTATGAACCTGATTTTAATCCTTCTTTAACTGCAATTGAACCATTTAAATTTGTTTGTAAAAATTTTCTCCATGCATCTTTGCCTCCGGGAAATTCAGGTTCATTTTCTACTTGGGTAAACACTAGACGATTAGTATCATTTTTTAGAATTTCCTTCCGTGTTGACTTGATACTATCCTTTCTCCCATTAAGATCAACAACTATCTCGTTCTTGGTTGTTTTAAACCTAATTGAGGCTTCGTTCGGTTTATACCACTTTACGTCTATTTTACCGTAACCCTGCACTTTTAATTCTAACTCATCCTTCTTAACCTTTTCACCATTGAAATAATACGGTGTGTCTTGATCTAAATTTTTTTTTTCAAGAATCTGATCAGCACTTTCGTTTTGTAGCGCATAATTAATAATTGCATCCAACACATTCTTTGCAAATGTTGCTTGCCCTTTTTCTGAAAGCAGATAGGCCGCATCTTTATCATTAGTCAAGTAACCTGCTTCAATTAATACAGACGGAAAACTATTTGCCTGCAATACATAAACACCCTTTGGTCTTTGTTCTAGAGTAGAAGGCACAGGTAAGCCATAATTGCTTTTAAATGAATTGATAATTGACGTACCAAATACCTTACTCTTTTCTACATTTTCAATGCCTTCTTTTGCAACATATACCTGTAGTCCCGAAACTATGTTCCATTGCGCAGACGGAGAGTTATTTAGGTGAACAGAAACAAACAAATCAGCATTTCTATTTTTAGCGAAGTCGGCTTTTCCACGAGGGTCCTCATAAATATCAATATCCCTTGTTAATATTATTTCGATGTTTTCATCTCTATTTAAAGCCTTAATTTTTTTTACAAGTTGAAGCGCTAAATCTTTTTCAGTAACTCCATTTTTATTTGTAACCCCGGCATCTTGTCCACCATGGCCTGCATCAAGCACCACAATTATTTTACTTTTGAGTTTACTCGAAGCAGATTCCTTGTACATTTTATCTGCAATTTTGATTGTAAATGCACCAAACACAATTACTAGAAGAGGCAAAACAAGCAAACGACTGAGGTAATTCATCCGGGGATGTTGATTTTTTGTAAGCATCATAAGTCTTCTTTTTATAGGTGAATAGAAAAAATTATTTGTTATGTAAAAGTTTTTTTGCGGATAGGTTGCTTGTAAAATCATCGCTGCAAATGCAGTAGTATCGCCATCTTCCACAGCTTTTTTATCTGCAATAAATTCGTGTATCATGCTCAATTCTTTTCTAATCAACCAAAAAATTGGGTTACTCCAGAAGGCAATGAGTATTACATGGATGAATATTTTATCCCAGCTATGGCGTTGTTGTACGTGTGCAATCTCATGTTTGAATATCCTGCCTCCAGTAGGGCTATTAATATCAATTTGTTTGTTCCAAAACACATAATTAAAAAAAGAAAACGGCGTTCCTTTTGCCCCATCGGTATTTATGAAATAAATATTTTCCAGATTTACTTTTTGATGCTTTTTAAGCAGTAAGAATATTGATACGAGAATCTGTGCAAGCATTATAAAAAAAACTGAACTCACAAAAGCATATAAAAACGGCAAAGAATCAATGATATTAAACTTGGTTTTTGATCCTACCGCAATAATAATTTCATCCATGTATTCATCTCCCGCTGATACAACCTGTAACATTTTTACAACTGACGGTTTGTTTGCCTCATTATGAAAAATAATAAAGCTAATAAGTGGTAGACTTACTGATAGAACTACGATGGCAAGTAGATAAAACCTGTTATAGGCATGAAAGACTTTGTTCCGCAAAAGGAACCAGTAGTAGCCAAAAAGTATCGCTGAAATAATAATGACTTTTAGAAGATAATATGCAAATGGGAGCATAGTTGATTAGTTTTTTAGTTTGCGTGTTCAATAAATCAATCCTCGCTAAGATAATTCCCCTCCTCGGGAGGGGTTAGGCGAGGCCCTTATTTCTTCTTCAATTCTTTCAGCAATAACTCTAAATCGTTTATGCTCAAATTATTTTCCTTCACCATAAAAGAAACGGCATTGCTGAAACTACCTTCGAAATAACCCTTTACCAAAGTCTTCATGGTAGCTTTGCTATATGCATCTTTGTCTACAAGTGCATAATATTGGTGCATTCGCCCGTAAACATTTACACCAATAAATTCTTTCTCGGTTAATATTTTAATAACAGTTGCAACTGTGTTGTTATGTGGCTTAGGTTCAGGTAAGGCGTCAATTATTTCTCTTAAAAATGCTTTGTCCAGTTTCCACAAAACCTGCATTATTTGCTCTTCTGCTTTTGTAAGTTGCTTTATCATATTTGTATTTTGATGAAGTAAAACTATAAAGTTAGTTTTATAACTAAAAATATAGTTATCCACAATTTAACTTCTTGGTTGTAAAAAACATTTTACGCCCGAGGTTTGAATATTTACATTTGCTTTAATCATTAAACAATAAGTTATTTATGTCTCAATCAATCATAGAGTTAAAAGGAGTAAACATTTACCAGAGCGAAACACTTATTTTAAGTGATGTAAATATTTCGGTTGATAAAGGTGAGTTTGTGTACCTCGTTGGAAAAACTGGGACTGGTAAAAGCAGTTTGTTGAAAACGCTTTATGGTGATCTTGAGCTTAAAGAAGGGCAGGGTTGGGTTGTAGGCCATAATTTAAAAGAACTTACATGGAAAACGATTCCTTTTCTTCGTAGAAATTTAGGAGTAGTGTTTCAGGATTTTCAGTTACTTACTGACAGAAACGTAAACGAAAATTTAAAATTTGTTTTACGAGCTACAGGTTGGAAGGATGAAAAATTAATGGACGATAAAATTGCTGACGTATTAGAAAAAGTGAACTTGAAAACTAAGGGTTTTAAAATGCCTTTTGAATTAAGTGGTGGTGAGCAGCAAAGGATTGATGTAGCTAGGGCTTTGCTAAATTCCCCTAAATTAATATTGGCTGATGAGCCTACGGGAAATTTAGATCCTGAAACGAGTGATGAAATTATGCAGTTGTTATTTCACATCTGCAGAGATTTTGGAACAACCATCGTAATGGCTACGCATGATTATGTGGTGATAAATAAATTTCCAACTCGAACTATCAAAACTGAAAACGGAAAAGTTTTTGATAATGCTACTGTATCATATCAATAAGTAACAAAGCGGTTTCTCTATTATTGTACAATTTTTTTAATGCAGTGCTTCGGTGCTGCATTTCTTTTTGGGTAAAGGGTTGATTGTATAGAACCAATATTTTTTCTTTAAACTCAGCTTCTTTATTGGCAATAGTGCAAAGATTATTAAGTGTAGATCCTTCAACTGCAGCATTATTTACAAGGCAATAGCGTCCATTAAACAGAGCATTTAAAAGTTTTAATTTTACTCCTGTGTTGTTAAACGATGGTAGAATATTAATTTGAGCATTGGCAATGAGCAATTGCATATTAATTTCTGAAGGGTTTGCAACAATGCTGATGTATCTATTCTTACTTGCTATACTCAATAACTTTTTTGATGGATTCTTTCCCGCAATAATCAAAGGGATTTGAAGGGTTTGAAATAGTTTTTCTAGCAGCCAAATAGCAGCGGTTTCATTTTCGTTGATGGATAGATTGCCGTGGTATAAACAATATTTCCCTTTGCCCTCAAGGCTGCTAACATAATTGTATGGTAAAAAAACAGGTAAAAAACTGATTTCTTTTGCAGCAAATTCACTTTTATATAATTCAGCATCGTCTGTGCTAACGGTGAGTATTTGGCCTTTATTAGCTATTGCATTTTCATATTTTTTCAGCAATTTAGCTTCATGTTCAAAGTAGATTTTTTTTAAGAAATTACTTTCATGTTTTGCCAGCTGTTCATAATATCGGTATTCTACGTTATGTAATCTTATAAAAACCTTTCTTCGCTCAAGCTTATTTTTGTATAAATAGTACGTACAATGTATGCCTTCAAATAAAATAGGGTAGTTGTCTCTTTGTAAGTTGGTTAGAAGTCCGTCACTTTTTCTACTGTTTACAATAAAAGGAATGGATAATGAGAATGCACTGAGCTTTTGTCTTTTATAATAATGAACCTTTTCGCAATAATTATTTAGTATTTCCTGCGGTGGTCTTTTGTTTAAAAAACAATGTAAATGTATCTTTAAACCTGCTGCATGAAGCCATTTTAATTTATAAAATAAATCAACTACACCACCAAAATCTGCAGGCCAAGGCACATCGTGCATTACTATATGAAGATGTTTATTCAAAAATGTTTTTATAAAAAGACAACAATTTTATTTCTTCTTTTTGCCAGTTAAGTTCTTTAGCCGCTTCTTTGCAGTTTTGTTTTAATCTTTGATACAAAACTTCATCTTTCAATAATCTGTTTATAGCAGTTGTAATAGTATCCGTATTCAAATCATTAATTAGTACCGCAACGTTATATTCTTCATTAATAGCTTTGTATTCAGGAAAATTCATTGTGATTTGAGGTATTGAGCATTTTATGTGATCAAAAAATTTATTGGCCAAAGAAAAATATTGATTTAAGCCAATATTTTCTACCAAATTGATTGCGACATATGCGTTTTGTGTTACGTCATCTAGTAAGGAGGGAATCACTTTGCCTTTAAATTCTATTTTGTTATTTAAATCATATTCTACTACCAACGCCTTTGCTTGTTCGATGAAATTTCCATCACCATAAATTAAAAGTTTTGCTTCCACATTTTGCATTGCAGGTATTAAAAATTCAAAACCTCTTGCCTCGTTAACTGCACCTTGATATATAATTTTTTTCTCGTTATGTGATTTATTCTTTGAAATGGAGGGTAGAGGTACATTCCTGATTGTTTCGTATTTAACCGAATACAGTTTTTCAAATTCTCTTGCAATGCAGTTACTTACTGTATACCCAAAAGGAAATTTTGGTAGAAATAGCTTTTCTATATTATACCATATTTTGTAAATATTAGGTCTCTCTAATATTTCCTTTTGCTGAGAAAAATATTCATGAGCATCATAAATCCTTTTTTTTCTTTTAAAAAGAGATGCAAAATAAATTGGAATAATTGTGTCTAAATCTATAGCACAGTAACAATCCGTTTTTTTGAACAGTAAATAAAAAAAAAGTTTTACGCTGTATTCGATATAAAAAAGAGCACCTTTTTTGAAAAATAATAATAGACGCTTTTGATTAAATGTTTGTTGTTCAAGTGCTCCGGTATTTTTATAACTTCTTCCCACTAAAGTTACACAGTACCCGTTCTGTTGGAGACTGTTGCAAATTCGAATCATTCTTTGATCGTAATTCAAATCGTTGGTTACGGCAAAAACAATATTTTTTTTTACCATGATTACATTAATGGTACATTGTTGTAAAAGTCCTCAATCAATCTTACGGTTTTTATTGCCTCGTCCCCATCAGTAATACTGGCCTCTTCTCCTCGAAGTGTTTTGCACAAATTATCATAAACATCTTCATGATTGCCGGCAGAACCTTTGTAAAAACCATAATCGTTTGCAGGATTTGTTGTTTCGATTTTTTCAGTAGGGAGTAAAATAGGCATTTGATAGATTATTTTATTTAAATATTCACCTCCTAATTGAATAGTTCCTGCTTCGGCAATTATTGTTAATCCTATTTCGTGATTTTTAGTATGTGCATTTATGCTGTAATGAATAGTTCCTATTGAACCACTTTTCATCTTTATTGCTATTACTCCACTGTCTTCAAATTCTATAGAATTTTTATGAAAAGTGTTTGTTCTAAACCCGGTCATTTCTTCTTGTTCTCCTAATAGCCAAATAAGTGTATCAATGTAGTGGCTAAACTGTGTGTAAAGTATACCGCCATCAAATGCTAATGAACCCTTCCAATTATCCTTGTAATATAAATTTGGCCTATTCCAATTACAATTCATACTAAAACTAAATATTGCTCCAAGTTGATTTTTATCGATTAATTTTTTAAGACCTATAATTAGTGGACTATACCTAGATGATTTTACGATTAGTAAATTTCTATTTACCCGCTTTGAAGTTTCAATCATATTATTAGCATCTTGTATACTGATACTCATCGGTTTTTCACATAGCACGTGTTTATATGCTTTCAAACTTAAGATGCTATGCGCTGCATGAAGTCCATTTGGAGTGCAAATTGATACAACATTTATTTCTTTTTCATTTAAAAGCATTTCTTCCGCGGAGGAGTAATATTTTGCCGCGTAAATGGCAGCTAAGTCTTCGGCTTTCGAAATATCTATATCACAAACTGCGATTAATTTTCCATATTTATTTATTTGCTCTGCATGAATTTTAGATATTCTCCCACAACCGATTATTCCAAATAAAGCATCCATTTCGTAAAGTTAAGTTTTGCGTCCATTGATAAGCAATTAACTATTAATTCTTCTATGTTTTTTGCAGATGCCGGAATTTAGGCAATGGTCTCGTGTTCAAGTTTTAAAAATATGTAACCTAAGAAAAATAGGAGAGTTTTATGGTTTTCAAGAATAAAATCTTACTTTTGCACTCAAATATAAAAAAGTAAAACAAAACCGTTTTAAACAAAAAATTAATGTCGCATTTAACTTTAGAGAGAAAAGCAACTATTTTCTCAACTTATGGCGGAACCGCCAAAAACACAGGCTCTATCGAAGGTCAAGTAGCAATGATTACTGAGCGAATTAACCACATTTCTATGCATCTTAAAACCAACAAGAAAGATTTTTCTTCTCAGCGTGGTTTAATGATTATGGTTGGTCAGCGTAAAAGATTGCTTACCTATCTTAGCAAACATGATCTTACTGGTTACAGAGCTTTAATTGAAAAATTAGGTCTCCGTAAATAATTTCCAATATGTAATAATTTTGAATTTTTCCCAACTGTATTATGCCGTTGGGATTTATTCTTTATACCTACTATCTTTTTAACGTGTTGAAATTAAAAGTTTCAGCCACAAATCATATTAAAATGTCATTACTACAACCAAAATCAATTACATTCGATATAGGTGGTGGAAGAATGGTTACCATCGAAACGGGTAAAATGGCTCGTCAGGCTGACGGTGCTGTAACCGTGCGCCAAGGTAATTGTATATTACTAGCAACTGTTGTTGCCAACAAAGAGCCAAAAGACGGACAATCATTTTTTCCTTTATCAGTAGATTATCAGGAAAAGTTTGCTGCAAATGGTCGTGTACCGGGTTCATTCTTCAAAAGAGAAGCTCGTTTAAACGATTACGAAATACTTACTTCGAGGTTAATTGACCGTGCATTGCGTCCATTATTTCCAGAAGATTATTTATGCGATGTGCAGGTATTAATCTCACTTATTTCATCTGATGATGAAGTGATGCCGGATTCACTAGCTTGCCTTGCAGCATCAGCGGCATTGGCAGTTTCTGACATTCCAATTCAAGAAATTATTTCTGAAGTAAGAATTGCAAGAGTTGATGGTAAAATTATTATCAATCCTACACGTAGCGAGTTGGCCAATTGCGATATGGAATTCTTGATAGCTGCTACCAGCAAGAATATAATGATGGTAGAGGGTGAGAGCAAAGAATGTAGCGAAGAAGATTTAATTCTTGCCATTGAAACTGCACACGAAGCAATACAGGTTCAAGTAAAAGCTCAGGAAGATTTAAGAGATTTAGTTGGTTCAAACGTAAAAAGAGATTATACAAAGCCTTATAGAAACGAGGAATTAGAGGCGAAAATTATCGAATTTGCTAAAGATAAAATGTATGCTATATCATCTGCCGCTTCTGCAAAGCATGAAAGAAGTGCTTCGTTCAGCAAGCTTTACGATGAGGTAAAAGTGCACTTTGGCGCAGATGAAACTTTAACTGACCAAGATAAAAAATTGTTCGGTCACTATACAGGAGAATTGCAATATAATGTTGTAAGAGATATGATCTTAAACGATAGGAAAAGATTAGATGGCAGAGGTACAGAAGATATACGTCAACTAGAAATGGAGACGGACATTTTACCGACTCCTCACGGTTCTGCATTGTTTACAAGAGGTGAAACACAATCACTTACAACAGTTACATTGGGTACGCCTTTAGATGAATTGTTGGTTGAGAGCGCTCATCATTCTGAATACACAAAATTTATTCTTCATTATAATTTCCCGCCTTTTTCAACGGGCGAAGTAAAAATGATGCGTGGTGTTGGTAGAAGAGAAGTAGGGCACGGTAACTTGGCTATGCGTTCTTTAAAGCAAATGATGCCGGGTGCTGAGTATCCTTATACGGTTCGTGTGGTGAGTGATATTTTAGAAAGTAATGGATCATCTTCAATGGCTACTGTATGTGCCGGATCTCTTGCATTGATGGATGCCGGTGTTCCGCTTAAAAAGCATTTGAGTGGTGTAGCAATGGGTCTTATCAAAAAAGGTGATCAATTTGCTGTATTGACAGATATCTTAGGTGATGAAGATCATTTAGGTGATATGGATTTTAAAGTTACTGGTACACGTGATGGTATTTGTGGTGTACAAATGGATATCAAGGTTGATGGATTGAGCATGGATATTATGCGTAGTGCGTTGGCACAGGCTCGCAAAGGTCGTCTTCATATTCTTGATGCAATGCACGCAACTATTGAAGCTGCCCGTGCAGATGTGAAGCCACATGCACCAAGGATGATTAAGTTTACTATTGATAAAGAATATATTGGTGCGGTGATAGGGCCGGGTGGTAAAGTAATACAGGAGATACAAAGGGAAACTGGTGCCACTGTAAATATTGAAGAAGTGAACAATGCAGGTTCGGTAAGTATTTTCTGTAAAGATAAAGTTGCGTTAGATAAAGCTTATTCTTGGATTCAAGGACTTGTAGCAACTGCTGTTGTAGGAGAAACATATGAAGGAACAGTAAAAAGCATTAAAGAATTTGGTGCGTTTGTAGAGTTCTTGCCTAAAAAAGAAGGTTTACTACACATCAGCGAAATTAGCTGGAAGCGTTTAGAGACCATGGATGGCATTTTTAAGGAAGGAGATAAAGTGAAAGTTAAATTGCTAGAAATTGACCAACGTACAGGTAAATTTAAGCTTAGTAGAAAAGCTTTAATGCCAAAGCCAGAAGCTCCTGCAAGACCTGAAGCGCCGCAACAATAATTTAAAACTTAAAAAAATACAACTGCAATCTATAAACGGTTGCAGTTTTTTATTTATGGAATACATAGCCATTACTTTTGAGAATATTGACGAAGCAAAAAGCGAACTTATTGTAGCATTGTTGGCAGATATTGGATTTGAAGGTTTTGAAGAGGATCAAAAAACTTTAAAAGCTTTTATTAAAGAAGCTGAATTTGATGAATATTCATTCAATAACATTATTGAGTTAATTGATATAAAATATTTAAAATCAATTATTAAACAACAAAATTGGAATGAAAAATGGGAGGCGGATTTTGAGCCAGTAAAAGTTTTGCATCCAACTACAAACACTCCATTTGCATATATAAGAGCAAATTTTCACAAAGCTGATGCTTCTTTTTTGTATGATATTTCGGTTACACCAAAAATGAGTTTTGGTACAGGGCATCATGCAACCACCCATCTAATGGTGGCACATATGAGTGAAATTGATTTTGTGGGTAAATCAGTAATCGACTTTGGAACAGGAACTGGAGTGCTTGCAATTTTAGCAGAAAAAATGGGCGCTAATAAAATTGTAGCTATTGACAATGACGAGTGGAGCATTACCAATGCAACAGAAAACTTAAATGAAAACGGGTGTAAAAATACCGAACTGGTTTTTGCTGAAACGATTGAAGTTCATTTTAAAGCACAGATTATACTCGCCAACATAAACCTAAACATCATTAAAGCTAATATTGAGGCGATCTTTCATGCAGCAGATCAAAACGCAATTTTTCTCTTTAGCGGCATCATGTTGCATGACGAAAAGCAAATTATTGATGTACTGCAGACTAGCCAACTTAAAATAAAAGCAATTTTTAGAAAAGATAATTGGCTATCTGTTTTGGCAAATCATTGAGTTTTTAAATTGAAGCCAACCTGATTTTTTTAAAAAATTACTAAAATTTAATTCTATTCCTTTAGCGATATTATTATAAAATGTGAATTACTTTCAGGGTTTTTAACACCCTAAAGCTACATTTTCGGTTATATTTGTAATCACAATTAATTAAATATCAAGGATGAAAGAACTTTTATTTATAATATTTGCGTACATGATCGGTTCTATACCGACAGCACTTATTATAAGCCGACGGTTTTTTGGGATAGATATAAGAGAATACGGTAGTGGCAACATGGGTGCTACAAATACTTTTAGAGTATTAGGTTCAAAATATGGCACCATTGTAATGATTTGTGATATTTTAAAGGGTATGGCGGCTGTAGCTCTGTACAATTTTTTACCTTATTACTTACAACAAGGCAGTGGGTTAGAAAGAACCAATTTTATGATAGGACTTGGTCTAGCGTCGGTTCTTGGGCATGTATTTCCAATATGGGCTGATTTTAAGGGAGGCAAAGGCGTTGCCACGCTATTCGGAATGATCTTAGCGATACAGCCGGTAATTGCAGGAAGTTGTGTTGCTGTATTTTTAATTGTACTTTATCTTACAAGATTTGTATCGCTCAGTTCAATACTAGCGGGCCTTATGCTACCTGTTTCTGTTTTATGGATATGGAACGAACATGAGATTCTTTATCGCATTTTTGCTTTATTTGTAGCCCTACTTATTATCCTTACTCATCAAAAAAATATTGGAAAATTACTACGGGGTGTAGAAAGTAGAATTCCAATTTTAAAACATAGGGATAAGCGAAAAAATCGCCAAAAATAAATCTCAATCCGGGCGTTTTAAATTTTGGTACGGGTATTGTTTTGGATGCCTAAACTTAAACCCCCAAAATGAAAAAATTAATTTTACTTTTCTCGGTTACAGCAATGCTCGCAGCATGTTCTACAAATGCTGTAACAGGTAGAAAACAACTTAGTCTAATCTCAGATGAGCAATTGCAAGCTGATGCCGTAGAACAATACCGAAGCTTTTTATCTCAAAGTAGAGTAGTTAGCAGCAGTAATAACCGTGATGCAGAAATGGTAAAACGTATCGGTACTCGAATTGCGAATTCGATCACTTCTTATTACAATGGCCAAGGTAAAGGAGAAGTGCTTGCAGGCTATAATTGGGAGTTCAATTTAATAGACGCTAAAGATGCAAACGCATGGTGTATGCCTGGTGTTAATTTTTTTGTTTATACAGGTATTTTACAAATCACCCAAAACGAAGCGGCTCTGGCTGTGGTAATGGGTCATGAAATTACACATGCCGTTGCAAAACATAGCAATGAAATGATAAGTAAGCAGTACGTTTTACAAGGAGTTGGAGCTGTAGCCGGTGGCGCAATAGGAAATGAGCAAAAAGCAGGTATTTTTAATACCGTGTATGGCTTAGGTAGCGGTGTTTATGGTCTTAAAAATTCTAGAAATGCAGAGTATGAAGCAGACCGTTTTGGTTTATTATTTTCCGCAATGGCGGGTTATAATCCTAATGAAGCGATTAATTTCTGGAATAGAATGGCTGCCGCCAAAGGTGAGGGTGGAGCACCACCTGAATTTCTTTCTACGCACCCCTCAGATGCTAATCGTATAAGTAGATTAAAAGGATTTATGCCTGAGGCATTAATCTTTTATAAGCCCGTTAAAAAGTAGGCAAATGTCCAAAATAGAACCTTAAATAAAAAACTCCTTTAAAAAAGGAGTTTTTTATTTGAAGATTACCGTACCTAATAACTTTGTGATTTTTTGTTCCTCGAGTTTTAGTGCTACGTGCGTTTTCAAAAATAACAACTGATCTGGCTCCTCAACTGCCCTTTCCATTTCTCTTTGATTTTCATCAATTAGTTTTTTTATTTTCCTTAGTTTAAAGTAAGATAGAGTTGAAATTACCTCTTCTGCAAATAAATCTTCCCTTGTATTGATCTTGCCTTCATAATGTTCCTTCCACCGTTCACTTATATCGGTTTGGCTATCCATTAAACTTATAACAAGCCTGCTGATAGCCTCATTTTCATAATATAGAAAATCGTTTTTAGTGGGGTTCTGGCCATCTTTATAAAGTTTTCTGTAGCTATCTATTATTTTTATTAAGTCGGTGTTTTCAATCATGGCAACCAAATCATTCTCGTCCATTTGGTCTAAAATATAATCTGCAACCGTAATTTCTTCATCCCACATTTTTAACCCAAATTCTAATAAACTTCGCACAATTGCACGCTCCTGTAGGTCGTCTTTGTTAAATAAAGATTCAGTCGAGGGTAAAGCTTCATCAGTTGGGTTATCGTTGTTATTCTCGTTGCTCTTTGTATTGGTGGCAGCTATTTGTTGAGCGCCCTCATTTTTTTGAATTTTTTCTCTTATAAATTTATTTACAAGGTTGTTTAGCCCTCCCTCTTCAATTTTTAGCAACTCCGACACCTGTTTTATATAATCCTGCCGTTTAGTAAAATGTTCAGCCTTGGTAATTTTAGAAATAGTTTCAGCTATTCTATTTACAATGGCTGATTTTTTTTCGGTATCATTTCCGGCATCGGTTAATGCTAGGCTAAGTTGAAATATTACAAAATCTTTTTTATTTGCTGTGATAAATTCTTTAAAAGCGGCTGCACCAATTTTATTTACATAGCTATCGGGATCTTCATTGTCGGGTATTAAAACCAGCTTCACATTTAGCCCCTCTTCTAAAGCAAGATCCATTCCCCTCATAGCAGCTTTTACACCTGCACCATCACCATCATAAATAATGGTGAGGTTGTTTGTATATTTTTTTATGAGCCTAAGCTGGTCCTGTGTTAAAGAGGTACCACCGCTTGCTACAACGTTTTCTACTCCTGCCTGGTGCAGACTAACCACATCTGTATAACCCTCCACAAGCAAGCATTCATCAGCTTTATCTATGGCTAATCGTGAGAAATATGCGCCATATAGAATTTTACTTTTTACATAAATTTCATTTTCAGGAGTGTTAATATATTTTGGTGCCTTATCATTTTTTTTAATAAGCCTCGCACCAAATCCTAACACTTTGCCGCTTTGGTTGTGAATAGGGAAAATAATTCTACCTCTGTAATTATCTCTCAGGCGTTCATCCCGTAAAACAACAAGTCCACTTTTTTGTAATAGTTCGGTATTAAATTGAGCTGTCACAGCGGCTTTAGCGAAACTATCTCCGCCTTCCGGATCGTACCCAAGTTGGAACTGTTTTATTATATCTTCTCTAAAACCTCTTTGTTTTAAATAACTTAAGGCTATATCTTGTCCTTCCTCGGTGTCAAATAAAGCTTCTGAAAAAAACTTTTGCCCAAAATTATTTATAATGTAAAGGCTATCTGCAGACTGTTGTTGTATTTTAAACTCAGGACTTGTTTCTGTTTCTTCTACCTCAATATTATATTTATTTGCAAGCCATTTTAAAGCTTCCACATAACTGAACTTTTCCAGATCCATTAAAAACCCAATACTGTTGCCACTTTTGCCACATCCAAAACATTTGTAAATTTCCTTGGCAGGGGATACTGTAAAAGAGGGGCTTTTTTCGTTGTGGAACGGGCACAAACCTAACAAGTTAGAACCTCGTCTTTTTAAATTGACGAAAGAACCAACAACTTCCTCAATTTTGATGTTGTTTTGTATTTGTTGTATGGTTTCTTTGCTTATCAAGTTGCTAAGTAAATTTGGCTTGTAAAATTAATCTTCTAAAAGCTATAATAACAGATTTATTATTTACACGATTCATCGTCGCCTTATATAAAATAGAAACACAAGTAAAATGACCGTTAATTATGATATCGTTTAAGATAATTCTAATAACTTTAAAGCCTCAATTTAAAATAGTATTATATGAAAAAATTATGCGTCATTTCTCTTGTAATGTTTGCTGCCCTAACAACGAAGGCACAGTCTTTAGAGGACATTGGAAAAACTATGGAGAAAGAGCAGTATGCAGCTGCTAAAGTTCAGATAGAGAAATATATTGCAGATCCAAAAAATGCAAACAGTGCAGAAGCCTGGTATTACAAAGGACGAATTTATAATTCGCTTTCTCGAGATGCTTCAATATCAAAAGATGATGCATATAATTTAAAACTTGTAGCATTTGAGGCATTTCAGAAAAACCAGCAATTAGATAAATTGGACTTTAGAATGAAGTCGGAATTGTACAAATCATACCTTGATCTTTATTTAGGTTTCTATGACTTAGGCGCTCAGAATTTTAATTTGAAAAATTTTAGTGCGGCTTATAATGCATTCACGAAATCTCAGGATGTAGAAAATTTTATTTTAAATAAAAATTACAGTTACGAGGAAATAAAATTGCAAAAACTTGATACTGCGTTGGTAATGAACATGGCTGCAGCTGCATTACAGGGTGGCGATACGGTAAATGCCCTCATTAATTACAGAAAAATAACAGATGCAGGAATTACCTCGCCTGATTATGAAAGAGTGTACGAATATCTTGCGAGTTATTATCTGGAAAAAGCAGACAAGATAAATGCACAAGCAATTCTTTCAAAAGCAAAAGCCGCATACCCCACTAACACATATTGGGACGCCATTGAAATGGAGCAAATTGCTAAAACTGGCGACAAAAAAGCCCTTTTTGCTCGTTATGAAGAGATTTATACATCAACACCTTTAAATTTTCAAAATAGTTTTAATTACTCTGTGGAAATGTACAACAGCCTTTGGGCTGATGATAACAAGGCGCCTGATACGGCCATTTTTGTAAAGCTTACCAACGTTTTAAAATCAGCTATCGATGCAGATAAAGGCGTAGATGCAATGATGTTGCTTAACAACCACTTGTTTAATGTAGGTGCAGATTACAGTAATAAAGCTGCCTTAGTAAAAGGCACTAAACCCGATGACTTAAAAAAGAAAAAGGAATTAAATGCTTCTATGATAAAATATATGGATGAGGCTATACCTTACGGTGAAAAATTAATTACCCATTTTAAAAATGAAGTTAAATTAACCAATAAGCAGAAGATAAGTTACAAGCAAGTTGCTAATTCATTAAGCGAAATATATAGATTGAAGGCGAACCCAAAAAAGTCTGCAGAATACGATGTGATTTCTGATAGTATCAAATTTTAAAAATAAAAAAGCGGCAAAATTTGCCGCTTTTTTATTGTAATTTATTGCTGCCTTTGTATCCTTAATCCCCCGCCACCCGGGCCACTCACCTCTCTCATCGATTTAATTTCCACATCTTTTGGAATTTCAAATTCCTTATCAGCAATTTCTTTATCAATCTCTATTTTTGTCACTTTCACTTCCATTTTTCTTCCACGTGGCATGTTTCTTTCATACATCATTACAAATCCATCTACTTTATCAAAAGAAATATTTCCCGCAGCAGCACCTAAGTTACCAAAACCACTTGTGCCTCCTGTAGATGATACGTTAGCAAATTTTACATCAGGTGTGTACCAAACTGCAAGTGTATCTTTAGCTATTAACTTATCTGTAATTATGAAAGCTTTTTTACAACTATAACCCGCAATTTTTTTAACTTCGTTTGTGTACTCAACTGAATTTGAAAAAGCTACTGTGCGAGGGCGAGCTTTGATAGATGTGTCAGTTTTTGCTCTTTCTTTTAGCATACTATCCATTCTCTTAACCATTTGTTCCTGGTCATTGTCAGAAGAATAAAAGCCTTGCTTATTCCCCATAATTTCAAAAATTGTGGTTGTTATTTTTGTTGTGTTGTTCCTATACGTTGTGCCTCTAAAAGATTCAGATTTATAAATTGTTTTTACCAAATCGTTTTTTATATACGTAGTACTTTTAGTTTCGCCATCCCCAAAATTTCTAAAGTTAAAACTTCCGCCTCCTTGATTTTGAATTTGAGATACATCTTCTTCTTCAGGCGCAATTATATTTGTAGTTGTTGTAATTGATGCCTGTGTAATAATCCTTGGCTGAGCATAAAGCATGGTTGATGTGCTTAAAAGGGCAAAAGATATAAATATTTTCATAGTTAAGTTTTTATGTGGTTCAAAAGTACAAGTACTTGTATCAAACAAAATTATTTCATACCATTTAGTCATAATTTAACACAACACGCAAAAGTTGTGGAAATAATTGCCCATAATTAAGAGAAGGTGTAGCGTTGATTTCTCTGTTATATTTATTATAATTCGTTGTAGGGAAATTATTTGAAACTTATTCACATAAGAGAGGTTTATTGAACCTGACTGACTTTCATTAAGCTAACGGGCATTATTGTTGTTAATTCTCAGATATCCTCTTGTACCCTATGTCTAACTCAGACACAAATCCCTATAACCGAAGAAAAGCTTTTAATAATTCTTACCTAACAAAAAAAGAAAATTATGAAAAAGTTTTTACTTTCAGCACTCACGTGCTTCGCTGCTATTGCGGCAATTGCTCAGTCACCAACCACAACAACCCCTATTACAGGTTGTGAAGTTTTTAGAAATTTTAATACCTCGGATGAAGGGTTTAGCTCGCCAAGTATTTACTCAGCTAATGATGATGTATCATTCTTTTGGAACCCTTCGTTAGGTGCGGAGATTGAGAATAGTGGTTTGAATGGTAGAACAGGGAGTTTGATTTCTCCTGTATATACCTTGTCACAATCTGGAACTACAACAATTGGGTTCAGATATGAGGTTCCTAACGCTACCGAGTATAGAATTCGAATCATTTCAGCACAAGCTTCCACAGCGCCTTTGGAAATATTAGCAACTACTGCTAATGGTCCTATTTATACAGTTATTCCAAATACAGCAGGTAATATTTGTATAAGATTAAATGACGCCGATTTAATTGCTGGCCAAGCGGTTAGATTTGAATTTACTTTTAGAGTTGCACAGGGAAACAGCAACCAAAGAGTTTTGTTTGATGATCTCTCATTGGCAGTAGCCGGAGGAGCATTGCCTGTTACTTTTGAAGGTTTTGTAGCTCGTAAATTAGACAATGGTGCAACAAAATTATTATGGAATGTTGGGGTGGAGACAAACGTAAAAGGCTACTATGTAGAGACTAGTACCAACGGTACTAACTTTAAGGAATACGCCTATGTTACCGCAACAGGTAATAAAATTTATTCTACAAACTACGCTGACAAAATTTCTGGAACAATGTATTTTAGGATTAGAAATATTGACTTTGATGGTAAAAGTAAGTATTCAGCTATCATAAAAGTTCTAGCAAAAGAAGTTGTACTTTCTAGTATAGAAGTATATCCTCAACCAGCTTTTGAGCAAGTTACTATTCAGCATAACAAGGCAACTGAAAATTCAGTTTTCACATTGTACAGTACCGATGGTAAAGTTCTTTTACAAAAAATGGCTATGCCAAATACTTTACAAACTCAAGTTAATATTAGCAACTTAAAAGCAGGATTATATTTGCTTCGTTACGATGATGGTGCGGGGAAAGTTCAAACTAAATCATTGATAAAAAATTAGGTTTATTTCAAATAATTTTAAAGAGGCAATTTTCATATCGAAAATTGCCTCTTTTTTTATGTCTATCAGCGAATATTATTTACATAAAACTTTATGGTAGCGACGTTTTAACCTTAGCAAAATGTATTTAAGGCACAAATAATTCTTCCATATCAAATAAGTATGCATTTAGTTATTAACCGCTTTAAAGTCTTTGAGGCAGTGGTATAAATTTTACATCTCCCAAAAGCAAAGTTTTAATGATTTTTCATGGTTTAATAGAAAGATATAACTAGTTCAATTACTCAGTAAAAGACAGTTATTATCATTCTTGCTGGGAAAGTATTTTCCAACCCATTAAAAAATCGGTTTAAAGCGACTCTTCATCGATATAATATTTTTTGAATCAAATAATAAAACATAAAAAATCTACAAGCAGCCTGCTAACATTTTAGGTATAACTTTGCATATTTAACAATTACGAATTTTAAAAAATACCATGTAATTATTTGCTGGTGCATTTATAAAAGATGACAACTGATTTTTCTTGGTTAAGCAGAACGGAGTTATTAATAGGCCGAGGGGCGTTGGAAAAATTGGCAGGTAGCCATGTTTTAATAGCCGGGCTGGGTGGCGTCGGTTCTTTTGCAGCAGAATTTATTGTGAGGAGTGGGGTAGGTGCACTTACTATAATTGATGGTGATATAATAGACCCGACAAACCGAAATAGGCAGCTGCCTGCGCTTGCAACAAACCAAGGTGAATATAAGGCCTTGGTAATGGCTGAAAGACTGAGTGCAATTAACCCTGAGGTTAAAATAAATATTGTAAAGGAGTTTATAAAACCTGAAATGGTGTTAGACTGTTTAACACCTAACATAGACTATATAATCGATGCCATTGATAGCATTATGCCCAAATTAACTTTTATGATTGGTGCATATACTCAGCAGATACCAATTATAAGCAGTATGGGTGCAGGCGGTAAAATGGATCCAACCAATATTTTTGTGGCAGATATTTCAAAGACATACAATTGCGTTTTTGCTCAGCAAATCAGGAAAATGCTTAACGTAAATTACCAAATAAAAAGAGGCATAGAATGTGTTTTTTCTCCTGAACTCCCTCAAAAGGATAGCCTTATTTTAACTGATGGAAGTAATTATAAAAAATCAGCTTACGGTACTATTTCTTATATGCCTGCAATGTTTGGTGCGGTGGCAGCGAGTGTTGTTATCAGGAAATTAATTGCTTAAATTTTTAATCTCTAACAATGCATTTCAACTGCAGATAATTGATGCTCTTTTAGAGAATTATCTAAAACAACTGTGTTTGCTCGGAGATAGATTAATGGAGCTCAGTCTTTTTCTTTATTTTCTAAAAATTTTTTAGAAATAAAATGATTATACGAATGAAATGTTGCAAAAATTGTTACGAAAAACTTTTTAAAGTTTTAGCCATTTCATCGATGATTTTATCGTTACACAAATTGCCTATACTGCCTTCATGAGTGTGTTGTAGAGCTCTTAATACATCGAAAGAGAAAGTTTTATTATCGATCTCATTTCCAACTATTTTATAAGCATCTCTAAATGGAATGCCTTTTTTTACAAGATCGTTTACAGCTTCCACACTAAAAATATATTTGTACTTTTCATCGGTTAAAATAGATGTATGTACTGTTATTTGTGGAAGAACAATCAGTAAAATTTCCAAACAATTTTTTAAAGATTTTATTTGTGGGAACAAAACTTCTTTTGTTAATTGAACATCTCTATGATAGCCGGTTGGCATATTGGTGAGCATCATGGTCAATGTATTCGGTGTGCTTTGAATAATGTTTGTTTTTGAACGAATTAATTCAAATACATCGGGATTTTTTTTGTGAGGCATAATGCTGCTGCCTGTTGTAATTTCATCTGGAAAATTAATAAAGCTGTGGTTTTGATTTACATAAAGACAAATATCGGCAGATAGTTTATTTAACGTTGCAGCGATACTGCTGATGGCCATTGCAACTATTTTTTCTGTTTTACCACGGGTAGTCTGCGCATAAATTGAATTGTAATTTAAAGATTGAAATTGGAGAAGCTCAGTAGTTAACGTGCGGTTTAATTCAAAAGCAGAGCCGTAGCCTGCTCCCGAACCAAGTGGATTTTTATTAGTGATGTTAAAGGCAGCATGCAACATGGTTATGTCGTCTACCAAACTTTCTGCAAACGACGAAAACCACAAACCGAATGAAGATGGCATTGCAATTTGAAAATGTGTGTAGCCCGGTATTAATACATCTTTATGTTTATTGCTCAATGAAATTAGTAAATCAAATAACTGTTTAGTACTATTTTTAATTTCAATGATTTCATCTTTTAAAAATAATTTTATGTCTGTTGCAACTTGGTCATTTCTGCTCCTGCCTGTATGAATTTTTTTGCCGCCAGCGCCAATCATATTGGTAAGCATCATTTCAATTTGCGAGTGTACATCTTCAACATTTTCTTCAATAATAAATTTTCCATTTTTAATTATTTCTAAAATCTGCTCAAATGCATTTTCTATTTCAACAATTTCTATATCACTCAAAATTTTAATGCTATGCAACATTTTTGCATGAGCAATACTACCCATTACATCATGCTTTGCTAATTGTACATCAAATATTTTATCATTACCTACCGTAAATTTTTCTATACTGTCAGTTAATGAAGTTGCGTCTTTGTTCCAAAGTTTCATAAGCTATTTATAAAATATTTTCTAATAATTTAATATACAATTCAATACCTTCCTCAATTTCGTTTACATAAATAAATTCATCCGCACTGTGGCTGCGAGCACTGTCACCGAGTCCCATTTTTAAAGATTGACAACTCATTAAGGCTTTATCAGATGTGGTTGGCGAACCGTACATTGTTCTACCTAATTTTAAGCCGGACTGTATCAATGGGTGTGAAACAGAAATTCCGGATGATTTCATCCGCATACTTCTCGGCACGATTTCAACATCTACATTTTCTTTGATAACACTTAAAATTTCGTCGTGTGTGTATAATTCGTTTATGCGAATATCAACTGTAAACTTACATGCATCAGGAACCATATTATGCTGCATTCCTGCGTTAATTATCGTCACACTCATTTTTACAGGCCCGAGGGTAGGTGATACTTTTTCAAACTGATAACTTTTAAACCACTCAATTGTTTGCATTGCCTTGTAAATAGCATTCACTCCCTCTTCTCTTGCAGCATGACCGGGTTTACCTTTCACCACACAGTCGATCACCAACAATCCTTTCTCTGCCACTGCCATTTGCATTTGTGTAGGTTCACCCACAATTGCTACATCAATTTTGCCAAGCTGTGGGTACAATAATTCAATTCCATTCACACCGGATATTTCTTCTTCTGCAGTAGCAGCAAATATTAAATTAAAGTGTAAGTTTTGTTTTGAATAAAAATGTAAAAAAGTTGCCAATAAACTTACCAGCGATGCGCCTGCATCATTACTCCCCAATCCAAATAGTTTTCCATCTTCTATCAATCCATCATAAGGATTTCTTGAATAGCCTGTGTTAGCAGGTACCGTATCGTGGTGGCTGTTTAGGAGAATGGTAGGTTTACTAGATGAATAATATTTATTTTTTACCCATACGTTGTTTTCAAGAATTTGAACTTGCTCACAATATGTTTGGAGATAATTTTTTAAAATATCAGCAGTTTCATTTTCCTGTTTACTTAAAGACGGAGTTCGTACTAAATTTTGCAGAAGTGTAATTGCTTCTTGTGTAAGGATTGAAATTGTAGTCATGGTCACAAATCAGTGTTGAGTATCTTGTTAATAATTGTTCCGGCTTCACCTTTTGTCATTTCAGTCAGTTCCAAACCATGCCCAATACAAACACTTTGCACCCCGGCTTCTATTGCATGTAAGGCATTTTCAATTTTTGGTATCATGCCTGCATGTACAATGCTATCTTTTTTCAGGGTATCAAAATTTTCCTTCGTAATTAATTTTATAACTGAATTTTCATCACTGATATTTTCTAACACACCTTTTTTATCAAAACAATATATGAGTTGCACTTTATAATGTTCTGACATGGCTTTTGCAATTTCGTTAGCAATAGTGTCAGCATTGGTATTTAATAATTGTCCATTCCCATTGTGGGTTATTGGAGAAATGACAGGTGTACAATTATTTTCTAACAATACTTTTATAAAATCATTATTTACATTAACTACATCACCGGCAAATCCAAAATCAATATCTTTTATTGCTCTTTTTTTTGCCAAAATAATATTTGCATCTGTCCCGGTTAATCCTATGGCATTACAATCTTTTGCCTGCAATTTCGCAACTATATTTTTGTTGATAAAACCTGCATACACCATCGTTACAACTTTTAAGGTTGGCTCATCAGTGATGCGTCGGCCTTCAACCATTTGCTGGGGTATATTTAAACTGGCAGCCATTTCTGTTGCTACTTTACCACCACCGTGTACCAATATTTTTGGTTCTTTTATCGCTGCGAATTGTTCAATAAAATTATCCAAAGCTTTTGCATTGTCGATTATATTTCCTCCAATTTTTACAACAAATAAAGCCCCTCCTAACCTCCCAAAGTAGGAGGAACCAGATTGCTGATTAAAAGTACTTTGTGGCTCCATCCTGATATTTTACTTCTTTAGATTTTTTAATATTTCCGACAATACCGCTTGTGCTGCCCAAACCCTGTTGCTGGCTTCTTGCGTAACCAAACTGTTTTCACTGTCCAACACTTCATCGCTTAGTTCAACATTTCTTCTTACTGGCAGACAATGCATAATTTTTGCATTATTAGTCACCTCCAATTTTTCGGGAGTTAGCATCCAAGCTGGATCATTGTTGTATATTTTACCGTAATCTATATAAGTACTCCAGTTTTTTACATAAATAAAATCAGCATCTTTTAATGCTTCCTGCTGGTTATGGGTAATTGTTGCTCCTTTGGTAAATTTTTCATTCAGTTCATAATCTTCGGGGTGTGTAATTACAAACTCCGCTTCGCCCCATGCGTTCATCCATTGAGCAAAACTGTTGGCAACACATTGTGGTAAAGGTTTTATATGTGGCGCCCATGTTAAAACTATTTTAAGCCTCCTCCCGGCCTCCTCCAAAGGATGAGGAGCATTTAGCAGTTGCTCCTTTATGGTAATCACATCTGTAAAACTTTGCAGAGGATGCAAAGTTGAACTTTCTAAACTAATTACAGGCACTCCCGCATATTTAATAAATTGCTGAATCACATGCTCGCTATAGTCTTCTTCTTTATTTACGAGTCCGGGGAAACTTCTTATTCCAATAATGTCAAAATAATTTCCGAGAATGGGTGCAGCATCTTTTACGTGTTCAACGGTTGTGCCGCTCATGATGGCTTCTTCTTCAAATTCTAATTTCCAGCCATCTTTATCTACATTAAAAGTGAGCACTTGCATTCCTAAATTTTCAGCAGCAATTTGTGTGCTGATGCGTGTGCGCAAACTTGGGTTTAGAAACAACAAGCCAATCCTTTTATTTACTCCCAAATCCTTATCTGCAAGAGGATTTGCTTTATATGCCAGCGCTTTATCCGCTAAGGTATTCATATCCGTTACATCTTCAACCGTAATAAATTGTTTCATTTTTATGAATTTAAAATGGCTGCAAATGATTCTAAAAATAAATCTGCCTCTGTTTTTGTAATGCTTAATGCGGGTAAAAGTCTGATGGTATTTGGTTTTGCTTCGCCGGTAAATATTTTGTATTTCTGCAACAATTCTTTTTTTACATGCGACCATTCTTCAGGCATTTCTATACCAATCATTAATCCTCGTCCACGCAATTCTTTTATTTGAGGAAATTTTTTTAGCTCTTCCAATAAATAATCACCGATGTGTTTTGTATTCATTAATAAATTTTCCTGCTCCATTACTTCGAGTACGGCTAAAGCTGCCGCACATGCAAGATGATTGCCGCCAAAAGTTGTTCCAAGCATAAAATGTTTTGGCTGGATGTGCGGCGCTATCAAAATGCCACCAACAGGAAAACCATTACCCATTCCCTTTGCCATTGAATAAATATCTGCTTGCACACCTGCATAATCATGCGCAAAAAATTGTCCTGTTCTTCCATAACCGCACTGCACACTATCTGCAATGTAAATGGCGTTGTATTTTGTACAAAGACTTCTTATCAATTGTAAAAACGATTTGCTCGCTTCTCTGATGCCGCCAACACCCTGAATACCTTCTATAATTACAGACGAAATTTCGTTGCCATAATGTTCGAAATAATTAGCCAGCGCTACTTCATCGTTAAAAGGAAGAAATACTACATTTTCTGTTTCATTAACAGGCGCAACAATATTGGGATTATCAGTTACGGCTACAGCAAGGGATGTTCTGCCATGAAAAGCTTTTGTAAAAGAAACAATCTTTTTTCGGCCATTATAAAATGAAGCAAGTTTTAGCGCATTCTCGTTTGCCTCTGCTCCGCTGTTGCACATAAATAATTGGTAGTCTTCTTTGCCTGAAATTTCTCCCAATTTTTTTGCCAGCTCTTTTTGGATTGGTATTTCTATAGAGTTGGAATAAAAACCGATTTTATGTAACTGGTGTTGAAGGCGTGCTACATAATGCGGATGCGTATGACCTATAGAAATAACTGCGTGACCGCCATACATGTCCAAATAAATATTGCCTTCATCGTCCCAAACATAACTTCCTTCGGCTTTTTCAATAGCTATATGATTTATGGGGTAAACGTCGAATAATTTCATTTATTAAAATTTAGAAGCTTTTAAATTAAGTCCAGTCTCTTCTACTAATCCAAACATCAAATTCATGTTCTGTACAGCCTGTCCCGATGCACCTTTCAGTAAATTATCTATTGTGCTGTGTATTATTAATTGGTCGTCAACTTTTTCAAGAAATATTACGGCTTTGTTTGTATTTATCACTTGCTTTAAATCTACCATAGTATCGCAGACATGTACAAAAGGATGCGTTGAATAATATGTTTTGTATAACTCGTTTGCGGTAGCTAAACTTAATTCTGTTTCACAATAGCTTGTAACGAAAATACCTCTTGTAAAATCGCCACGCCATGGCACAAAATTCAATTTTACTTTACTTTCCTGTAACTGTTTTAATGATTGATTAATCTCAGCCACATGCTGGTGTTGCAATGTTTTGTATGCCTGTATATTGTTGCTGCGCCACGAAAAGTGTGATGTAGCCTGCAAGCCTTGGCCAGCACCTGTACTGCCTGTAATGCCTGTAGTATGAATAGTTTTCAATTGTCCTTTATCAGCCAAAGGCAATAAACCTAACTGAATACAAGTGGCGAAACATCCAGGGTTAGCAACACTATTTGCAATTTTAATTTTATCATTATTCAATTCCGGCAGTCCGTAAATAAATTCTCTTTCACCAAAACTGTTATGCCCTTCTAATCTAAAATCATGTGATAGATCTATAATTTTTATTGAATAAGAAATGGCATTTTCTTCTAGAAATTTTCTTGCCTCCGTATAGCCTACACACAAAAAAATGACATCAATATTATCTTCTACTTTATCTGTAAATAACAAATTTGTGTCACCAATTAAATCATTGTGTACAGCGTGTAAAGGTTTACCTGCATTGCTTTTGCTGTGTATAAAGCTAATTTCTGCATTGGGGTGATGAATCAATAAACGAATTAATTCACCTGCAGTATAACCAGCTCCGCCTATAATTCCAATCTTAATTTTATCAGTCATTATTTATCGTTGTGGGTTAGATGATAAATACTATTTTGATTCCCAAATATCTTTGCAAAACCTTTTACATCATCACCCGTCCAGCTGTTATTCATTTCCCCATAGCTGCCAAATTTATTGTTCATCAGATCATTTTCACTCTCAATACCCGTAGCTAAAAAACGATAAGGAAGTAGCGTTATAAAAACTTTTCCAGTAACATTTTTTTGAGTGTCGGTTAAGAAGCTTTCAATATTGCGCATTGTTGGGTCCAGCAATTGCCCTTCGTGAGCCAGTTCCCGTACCACGTACTTAGTTGATCTTTCCAATACAACTGGTTTTTTGTAAGCGTATGTTTTTCTAACAAATGATGCGCTTTTATGATAATAATGGGCGCTGCTGCTTCAAAACCAACTCTGCCTTTTATACCAATAATTGTATCGCCAACGTGAATATCTCTGCCTATTCCGTATGGTTGGGTCAATGCCTGTAATTTTTGAATAGCTTCAACTTTATTAGCAAATAATGTATCATCAATACCTACCAATTCTCCTTGCTCAAATATTAAAACTAATTGCTTTTCTTTTGATGATGTTACCTGCGTTGGCCATGCAGTTTCAGGTAAATAATCTTTGCTGTTCAATGTTTCTTTTCCACCAATAGATGTGCCCCACAATCCTTTATTAATGCTATATACAGCTTTCTCAAAGTTCATTTCTACACCATGTTCTTTCAAGAAATCAATCTCAGCTTCTCTGCTTAATTTTAAATCTCTAATGGGCGTTATTATCTCAGCATTAGGTATCATTGTTTGAAAAACCATATCGAACCTTACCTGGTCATTTCCTGCACCTGTACTACCATGTGCTACTGCTGTTGCACCAATCTCCTTTGCATAATCTGCCACCGTTATAGCTTGTATCATTCTTTCAGCACTAACGCTCAATGGATAAGTAGCATTCTTTAATACGTTTCCAAAAATTAGGTATTTAATGCAACTGTCGTAATATTTTTGGGTTACATCTATGCAAGTGTAAGATGCAACTCCTAAGTTTTCTGCGTGCTTTTTTATTGCTGCTACTTCTTCATCATCGAAACCACCCGTGTTTACTGTGATTGCGTGTACCTCGTAGTTTTTTATTTTATTTAAGTATATAGCACAATATGTAGTATCTAACCCACCACTAAATGCTAAAATAATTTTATTGCTCATCGTATTTTAATTAAAAAATGAAAAGAATTTAAATGCATCTCTTTTTAAAAACGGACGCAATAATTTCCACTGTTTTATGCGCATAAAGCGACCATATAATTTTGAATACTGTTTAAAATCTTCTTTGGTTTCTTCGGGCTCGTAGTGATCCTGCGGATCGTATAACATACCTGTACACATACAATTCTTACGATCTTTACTCATAAGAATTTCATAGTTTACACAACTTTTGCAACCTGCCCAAAATGCATCATCCTGTGTAAGTTCACTGTATGTTACAGGCTCGTAACCTAAATCAGAATTTATCTTCATAACCGCCAATCCCGTGGTGAGTCCAAACAATTTTGCATCGGGATAAGCAGTTCTGCTTAGTTCAAATATTTTTTTCTTTATTGCTTTTGCCAGGCCACTTTTCCTGAATTGTGGTGCAACAATTAGTCCTGAGTTTGCAACATATTTGCCGTGGCTCCATGTTTCTATATAACAAAACCCTGCCCAAATGCCTTCTTTATTAAATGCAATTACAGCTTTACCTTCCTTTATTTTTTCTGTGATGTATTCAGGTGTTCTTTTGGCAATTCCTGTGCCTCTAGCCTTGGCAGACGATTCCATTTCTTCAGCGATAACAATGGCAAAATGTTGGTGGTCGATTGTAGCTATACATATATCAAACTGATCGTGCATTATAAAAATCTATAAAATTTGAAAAATGAAGCACATAGTATTGTGCCAATTCATGCTTTCAATAAACTTGCATAAAGTTTACTGACTTACTGTTGTATCAACGTCGCACAAAATAGGGTGTAGAAAAATCAGGAATAAAATAAAAAGGAATTTTTACAAAGCTTGTATGCTTTGCAAACGATTTTTTAAGAGGTATATGAGTAAAAATAAGTTCGATGACCCTTGAATTAGTAATTTAAAAGTTGAAAATTACAGTAAAAATTAATACTAGATGGTAAAAATTAAAATTTTATAAAAAGATTAATAATAGGAGAAATAAAAATGCCGGCATCTTAACCGGCATTTTTATTAAGCATCTTTCGGAAAATCTGCACCAATCGTAGTCTCTTGCCAAGCATCAAAATCTTTTTTAAGCTCTTCTAGTTTAGTTCGAGCACCTGTAAGTGCAGCTACTCCAAGTAATAATCGTAATGGTGGGTTTTCATCATCAACTGCTTTAACAATTGCTTTTGCCGCACGTACAGGGTCACCGGGTTGGTTGCCACTATGACCTCTAATGTTTGATTTGTTTTGACCTGCAGTAGTTGCATAGTCGTCAATCTTTATTGGACTGTCTTCAGCAGAGCGACCTGCCCAATCTGTACGGAAGCCACTTGGGCAAACGATTGTAACTTTTATACCAAGGTGCGCTGTTTCTTTAGCCAATGCTTCTGACAAACCATCAACCGCATATTTAGTTGCATTGTAAAAACCTACCGCAGGGAAAGAACGTAACCCTCCTATAGAAGCGATGTTTACGATATGGCCACTTTTTTGTTTACGCATTATTGGCAAAACTTCTTGTGTCATTCTTGCTAAACCAAACACATTTATTTCAAACATTTTTCTTACAGCATCGTCTTCACTTTCTTCGATTGCACCAAAATAACCAATACCTGCATTATTTACCAGAACATCTATTCTGCCAAATTTTGCCAATGTTTCAGCAACTGCCGCTTTAATCTCTTCATTTTTTGTAACATCAAGTTTTAAAGCAATGGCATTTTGGGTATTGCCATCTACTATGTCCTGAACATCTTCGGGCTTTCTTGCCGTAACAGCCGCTTTGTTGCCGTTTTCCAATACATATTTTGCTAATTCTCTACCAAATCCGGTAGAGCAACCGGTTATTAACCAAACTTTGCCCATAAAATTTTTGTTTAAAGTTAAGTAAGAATTACAGCATAAATTTTATTGACAATAACCACTTTACAAATTCCCGATAACCGCTCATACATTTTAATTTTTGAATGCCTTTTGAATGATTTAAATTTAATTAAAAATGAGAAAGATTTTTTCATACGCAGGATTATCATTGGCAATAATATTTTTATTCTCTTTTCAAGATAGCAAGCCCGTTAGCGGTGTAAAGATTTTAGAAAAAATGCACAAACGTTTTGCAGGTAAATGGTATAAAACTTTCACTTTTACACAAAAGACAGAATCATATAAAAATGACAGTCTAATAAAAACTGCAACATGGTATGAAGCCATTGTTTTCCCGGATTATTTCAGAATTTCTTTTGGAGAAATAAAAGAAGGAAACGCAGTAATTTTCATAAAAGATTCTTCATTTAATTTTTCTAAAGGCAAGCTTGTTAGGAAAGGGTTGAGAGGAGAGGACCTTACTTTTTTATTAGGGGGTATGTACTTCCACTCAATTGATACAGTACTTGTAAAAATGCGAAAGGAAGGATATGATATAACCAAGGCGCATGAAATCACATGGAATGGTAGAAAATACTACATCATTGGATCGAACACGGATGATGAAAAACAAAATCAGCTTTGGATTGATAAAGAAAAATTATTCGTAAAAAGATTTATAAAATTTAATGGCGCCAATAAAGAAGAAGGGCTATTTGGAGACCATGTAAAAATTGGAAAAGCGTGGTCAGAAACTTCATGCAGTTTTTTTGTAAACGATAAACTCATTCAAAAAGAAACTTATTATGATTGTATTGCAAATAAGCAGGTTGATATGGGCTTGTTTGATCCAGGTAATTTTAAAAAATAAAACAATGAAAAAGGTGCTTTTAAAGGCACTTTTTTTAAAAATATATAGCGTAATATTTTACCCCCAAACCAATGCGCTTGCCCCTAAAATTGCAGCATCACTTTCTTTTAATTCACTAAAAATAAGTTGTACTTTATCTCTGAATATAGGTAATAGATTTCTTTCCATGCTATCTTTTACGGGCTTCATTAAAATGTTACCCGCTTTTGTAAGTCCGCCAAATAAAATGATGGCTTGCGGTGAAGAAAACATAACAAAATTCGCTAAAGCCATACCTAAAATATCACCGGTGCTCATAAACACTTTTTGCGCAAGAGAATCACCCGCAAGTGCCGCATCAAATATCATTTTACTGTCTAAGGTTTCCATTGGTACGTTTCTCAATACACTTGCTTCATCTGTACCGGTCATATACTCTTTGGCTGTAATGGTCACCCCTGTTGCACTTGCGTAACTTTCAAGCGACCCTAATGATCCCGTATTTGGATGCACTCTTCCGCCGGGCACAACAATTGTGTGTCCGAGTTCGCCAGCAAAACCATCATGCCCAAGTATTAATTCTCCATTTGCGAAAATACCGCTACCTACACCGGTGCCAAGTGTAATCATAATAAAATCCTTCATACCTCTTGCTGCACCATACATAAATTCACCAACTGCGGCTGCATTAGCATCGTTTGTAAGTTTTGCAGGTAATCCAAATTTTGCGGTTACTAAATCTGCAAGATGCACAATTCCTTTCCAGTGTAAATTTGGCGCATACTCTATTGTGCCAGTATAAAAGTTGCCGTTAGGCGCACCCATCCCAATACCAACAATATGTACACCTTTTAATTTCTCAATTTCAGGCTGCAGCTTTTCATAAAGCGCATTAATAAAATCATCTATTAAGGGATAAGCATCTGTTTTAATAGATCCTTCAAATACAATTTGTCCACGATGGTTTACAATACCATATTTAGTGTTTGTGCCGCCAATGTCAATTCCAATAGCGTGATCGTTTGATATATCTAACATCTTTTTTAGGTTAATATATTTAATGGGCTGCAGTTTCTGTGGCATCATAATTTACACCTTGTTTGCTTAAAATTCCTTTTACCACAAAGGCAAAAAAGGCTAAGTATGCATAACATGCAGCGGCTATCCAATACGAGGCATGTATACCATAACCCGGTTCCGACGCTCCTGCCTGCAAATAGTCAGCAAATTTCCCCTGTATTGGAGGGATAATTCCACCACCTAAAATCATCATAATTAAAAAAGCAGATCCTTGCGTGGTGTACTTTCCTAAGCCCGCAACTGATAAACTAAAAATGCATGGCCACATTATAGAACAACAAAGACCTCCACTTAAAAATGCATAAATGGCTACATTACCTGTTGTCTGCGTACCTATAACCATTGCAGCTACACCTAATAAAGAAAATATTAAAAGCGTTCTTGCAGGTTTATCATTGCTTATAAAAAATGCAGCAATTTGTATAAATACACATATGACATACCAATACAAGCTTTGCATGTTGTAACCGAATGCACTGTTTACTAAAATTAAAATTACAAATGCTATAAGTGGTACAATAAATTGTAGAATTACTCTCTTCTGTTTTGTGAACCCAAATGCACCAACTGCTCCGGCCCATCTACCAATCATTAAACTTCCCCAATACATAGCAATATAGGGAGTAGCTTCTGATGATGTAAAACCTCCAAATGCAGGGTATTTCATAAGCTCAGCAAGGTTACTGCCAACCGTAACTTCCACCCCAACATAAAAGAATATGCCTAACATGCCAAGTAATAATTGAGGATACTTCATCGCACCCCAGCCTGCAGGATTTTTCTTTGCAGATATATTTGTAAAAACTAGCCCGACAATGATTACTGCGAAAGCACCTATCAGCCATTTTAATCTATATGATTCTAACGAGTGCATTTCAGCATCGCTAATGGTAGTTGACAAACCGATGTAACTACTAAAAATAGGAACAAACATTGCTGCTAAAAGTCCGGTCATTATTAACAACATACTCAATGCTTTGTTTGCTTTTTCTGTTTTTTCGACGGTAATTCCTGCAGGCACTTTTTTAGAAAAATAGAACATAGCAGCAGCTGCAATAAAAAGGGCTCCTACACAACTATATAGTAATATCACTTTTCCTAAACTTAAACTTGCGATTTTTTCATCGGTTATAGCTGCGGTTGTTCCAAACAATGCAATACCAACAACCAATGGGCCGATGGTAGTACCGAAGGAGTTAATTGCGCCTCCTAATGTTACACGGCTCGTACCTGTACTTGGGTCTCCTAAGGCAATAGCAAACGGTTGTGCAGCTGTTTGTTGTAACGAAAACCCAAGTGCTACCACAAATAAACCTGCAAGCATCCCAGGAAAAGTACCAAGGTTTACAGCAATTATCATTACAATTGCTCCTAAGGCAGAAAATAATAAACCATAAACAATACCTTTTTTATAACCCCATTTTGCCACCGGGTCATTGCCCTTCATAGCACCAACTGCAAATAAGATAAGGGCGCCAATAAAATAAGCAAAGTAAAAAGCAGTATCAACTAACTGGCTTTGAAACTGATCTAAATTAAATTTGTGTTTACAAAACGGAATAAAAACGCTGTTGCCCGCAGCAATAAACCCCCAGAAGAAAAATACAGTTACCAAAGTGCCAAGTGCTCCATAATTAGTTGGGATCAATTTTCCTTGGGGTGACGAACTCAATTTTTCATCTATTGCTGTTATCATAATGCATTTATTTTATGCCCAAAATAGTGTAAATATTTATTAACGAAAAAATAATTTGTCACGTAAATTATATCTAACCGTATTTAAAAAGATAATGAGGAACAATTTTGTAAAAAGTATATTTGATTTTTTTATCGAAATGAGATGTAATATTTGATAAAGTAAAAAATAGAAAATTGAAACTTAGTTTTTTGTTCGTGTTTCTATTTATTTAGATTTTACTTCATAAATTCATTTAAAATATTAATTGCGGTATGGAAATTATTCATGTAAGTGCGGAGTGTTACCCGATGGCAAAAGTTGGAGGCCTTGCAGATGTTGTAGGCGCCCTACCAAAATACCTTCAAGCACAAGGGCATATTGCAAAGGTTGTAATGCCGATGTACCGTACTAAATTTTTATATGATAATGAGTGGGATGTAGTTCACAAAGGGAATTTTTCAATGGAAAAAATGAACTTTGATTTTACTGTGATTAAAGAACGAGAAAATAAACTTGGTTTCGATTTGTACTGTATTGATATAAACGGTTTGTTAGACAGAGAAAAAGTTTATGGCTATGATGATGACACAGAAAGATTTGTAGCTTTTCAAATTGCTGTGTTGGAATGGATTAATAAATGGGAACATTTACCTGATGTAATTCATATACACGATCACCATGCGGCTTTAATTCCTTTTATGATGCAGGAATGCTTTGCTTACGGAAATTTAAGGCGAATTGCTACCGTACTTACAATACATAATGCGCAATACCAAGGCTGGATGGCTTGGGAGAAAGCTACATATTTACCTGCTTGGAACACCTGGAAATGGGGAATGCTGGACTGGAATAATATTGTAAACCCGTTAGCATGTGGTATAAAATGTGCTGATGCTGTTAACACCGTAAGCCCTGGTTACATGCAGGAGCTAATGCAGGAAGCGAATGGATTAGAAAGTTTATTTAGAAGTGAAGGTTTTAAATGCTCAGGAATAATAAATGGTATTGACTACAAAGTTTGGAATCCACTAACAGATACTTTTATACTTGATAATTATTCTGTTAAGGATTACACAGATGGAAAGGCTCTAAACAAGAAAAAACTTTGTGATGATTTTGGGCTAGATTTAAAACTTCCTTTGTTTGTTTTTATTGGCAGACTCGTAAACGAAAAAGCAGCAGACCTTTTGCCCGAAGCAATTAATAATGCTTTAAGATTGTATGCAGGGAAATTAAATTTTTTAATACTCGGCAGCGGTGACCCAGATGTTGAAAACGACTTGATGGCGCTGCAAAATAAATTTGTTGGATATTACAATTCGCAGATAACTTACAACGAAAAGTTGAGTCATTTAATGTATGCCGGTGCAGATTTTTTGCTGATGCCTAGTAGGGTAGAGCCTTGTGGGTTGAACCAGCTTTATGCAATGAGATATGGTACAGTACCAATTGTAAGACGCACAGGGGGATTAAGAGATACTGTAAAAGATATTGATGAAACAAATGGGTATGGGCTGTGCTTTGATTATGCTTCGTTAACAGATATTGATATTTCTATTCAACGTGCACTTGAACTTTTTGATGATAAAAAGAAAATGAAAGAAATTAGAAAGGCAATGATGCAAATTGACAACAGCTGGATAGCTAGCGCACAACAATATATTAACCTATATAATTCGGTTCAAAATAAATAAAAAACCATGACGAGCAAACAAGTAGTAGCAGTAATTTTAGGTGGTGGTGCAGGCTCAAGGCTGTATCCGCTAACAGCAACAAGAAGCAAACCTGCAGTGCCTATTGCGGGAAAATACAGGTTAGTAGACATTCCAATTTCTAATTGTATAAACAGTAATATCAACCGCATGTTTGTGCTTACACAGTACAATTCTGCATCGCTTAATAAGCATATAAAAAATACTTACCAGTTTAGCGGTTTTAGCAGCGGCTTTGTAGATATATTGGCAGCTGAGCAAACACCTGATAGTTTGGGTTGGTTTCAGGGAACTGCAGATGCTGTTAGGCAGTCTTTAAAGCATATTGAAAAAAATGATTTTGAGTATGTACTTATTTTAAGTGGCGACCAGCTGTACCAGATGGATTTTGCAAAAATGATAGATAATCATCAAAATGCCGGTGCTGATATTACCATTGCCACAATACCTGTAAGTGAGCGGGAGGCTACTGAATTTGGAATTTTAAAAGCGAATGAAGCCCAAAGTATCACCTCATTTATTGAGAAGCCTGCAGCAGAACTTTTACCTGAATGGGTTAGTGATACAGGGGCAGATATGCAGCTAATGCAGCGTAACTACCTGGCATCTATGGGTATTTATATTTTCTCTAAAAAAGTATTATTTGATTTACTTGAAAATGAAAAAAAAGATGCAACTGATTTTGGAAAGGAGATAATACCTGATGCCATCAGCAAATACAAAGTTATTAGTTACCAATATGGTGGTTATTGGACGGACATTGGAAATATTTATTCATTTTTTGAGGCTAACCTTGCGCTAACAATGGATATTCCTCCATTTAATTTGTTTGATAACCAACGGATGATTTTTAGCCGTGCACGAATGTTGCCGCCTGCTAAGATAAGCGGTACAACAATTACGCAAACGTTAGTGGCAGAAGGTTGTATCATTCATGCAAAATCTATTACTAACTCTGTAATAGGTATACGAAGTAGGATAGGGAGTGGAAGCATATTAGAGAGTTGTTACATAATGGGCAACGATTTTTATGAAACGATTGCTGAAATTGCTCACAATTTTGAACATGGTGTACCCAAGGTTGGTATTGGCGAAAATTGTGAATTAAAAAATGTAATTACTGACAAAGATTGCCGCATTGGTAACAATGTAAAAATAAAAGGTGGATCACATTTACCTGACTCAGATCACTCATTGTTTGTGGTAAAAGACGGAATTGTAGTTATTAAAAAAGGCGCAACTATTTTAGATGGTTTTGAATTGTAGTGGATAAATAATTTTATTTTAAAAAACGGGGCTTTCTCAATAAAAGAGAAAGCCCCGTTTCATTTTATCTGCCAAACCAATTTTATTTGAAACCACCAACTAGTTTCCAAGTTATAATTTCTTAAAATGAATTTTGTTTTTTAGAATTTTCTGTTTAAAAAAATGGTTGCTTTAAATATAATTTCAATTTAATTTAAAGTTTTTCTGTCAGTAGCTTTTCTGCAACAATTTTGCTTAGCATTTCATTTGTTTTTTTTGCGTACGATACGGTTACTGTTCCATCGAATGCTTCCGTAGAAACTACTTTTACAATCAGGCCAAGATGCAACCCTTTTGCATTTAAAAATTTTAAAAAGTCTTCTGACGAATGTGTAACTGCAGCAAGTTTTACTTTATCGCCGGGCTTGCAATCGCTTAATTTTTTAAATTCCAACCAATGTATTTTTCCATTCTTATCAGGGATAGGAGAGCCATGCGGATCTACATTTGGAAAGCCAAGCAATTCATCCATCTTATCAAAAAATACAGGTGATTGTAAATGCTCCACCTGTTCGGCAATTTCATGCACCTGCTCCCATCCAAACCCCATTTTATCTACCAAATACATTTCAGTTAAACGATGTTTACGAATTATTAAACCCGCAGCTTTTTTGCCTTTATCAGAAAGTTTTAACGGCTTGTAGCTTTCGTACAGTACCAATTTTTTTTCTGCAAGTTTCTTAATCATGCTATTTACTGAAGGCATTTTTATTTTCAGTTCAATACTCAACTCCTGCACGGTTACTTCACCATTTTCGTTGCTGATGTTGAAGAGTGCTTTTAGATAATTTTCTT
>JANOTH010000409.1:0-18769 GCA_031416275.1 Ferruginibacter sp.
ATAGGCTATAATGGCGGCAATGGGGCTAATGGACAAATAAGATTAAATTTTTGTCCTTCTATAACTACTATTACCGCGACTGTAACAGGAACTTCTTTTAACTGGTCTACTGCAAGTTCATGGGATTTAAATAGGGTTCCGACTCAATGTGATGATGTTATTATAAACGTTAACAGGGCTGCTACTGCCAATGAAACTGTTACGCTCACTATGCCAAGTTTTAGCGTTCAAAGTTTAACAATAAGAAATGTTTCAAATTCCAACTTTCAAGTTTTGGTTGCAGCGGGTGTTCCCAGTGGTTCAACTGTAAATATTTATGGAAATTTAACTGTAGAAACCGTTGGCGGAGTATCATCTGGAAACAGAAATAACAGAACTGCTTTTAACTGTTCGGGATCAACAGTAAATATTTTTGGTGATATGACACTTGGACGACCTGCTGCTACGGCTAGTGTAGCCAGAGAAGGGCATTCCACTGTATCGGGTGATCCTTCAGTATGGAATTTGTATGGAAATTTAACCTTTAACCCTAGAGGATATAATACAAACAGGGGAACTGTTTATAATATGAACTCCGGCCGCACACAGTACATGATTAATAATACCAATCCACCTGTTTACAACGATACTACAAAAGGTAACCGCTTTCAAACCTTAAACATTGGCAATACAAACCCGACAACAGTAATATTAGGTGGAACGAATGATGATTTTACTATATCATCTTTGGTAGCAGGAGATTTAATTGTTGGAGTGAATTCAACGCTGGATATGCCTGAAAACTATTCTTTCAACATGGCATCAACAGCTGCTACAATTTCAACATTCAGGTTGAGAGCCGGAAGCAGATTAAGATTAGGGGGAGACCAAAGCCTTGTAGCTGCAGATGGTACCAACTTAGGTGTATTTGGAAGTAACTTTCCGGGTGGGTATGACAATTATATTTTAGACCCTACAAGTACCATAGAATACTACGGAAGAAGCGGGATAACACAAACAATTTTTAACGGTGTAACCTATGGCAATTTACTAGCTTCAAACACCAGTGGCTCTGGCAGGGCCGTTAAACAAACTATTGCAGGTACATTAAATGTGGCCACAAGTTTTAATATTAATGCCTTAACAGATGTTTATATAGGAACCGCTTCAGGGCTTGGAAGTACCACTTCTCCAGTAACGTGTAATGGTCCATTAAATGTGCGTTCTAGTGCAGGGTTGTATTGCAATGCTAATGTTTTTACAGGATCAGGTGCCTTCACTATGGAGAATACAAGCACATTAGGTGTGGGCCATCCTCAGGGTATTTCTAATCTTGGAAGTCCAACAGGAAATATTCAATTAACAGGAGGCAGAACTTATAACAGCTTGAGTAATTATTTATATAACGGTATAGTTGCCCAGGTTACTGGTGCAGGTTTGCCCACTTCCATTATTGATCTCACAATAGATAATCCAACAACGGTTACCATTGCAACTAATGAAACCGTAAATGGCACCAACCTTTTAAAACAAGGTACGTTTGACATTGGGAATACCCAGATCACCATCAATGGTGCAACTGGTATACTAAATAGCGTAACCGGAAAAATGAAAGCAAACGTTGGTATTGTAAATATGAAAGGTACATCTGGAACAGCACAAAATCTATCAGGCAACTGGTTTGTAAACAAAACTATTTCATCGCTAATAAACGCAAATACAACCGGAATTACTGTGGCAGCAGCGCCTGCAGATACTTTGTTGATTGCGAGCGCCCTTGAGTATGGTGCAGTTACAAATTCTGCTATTAGCACCAATGATAATGTTACCTTACTTTCCAGAGATACTGCTACTGCTCGTTTTGGCACAATGGTATCAGGGAACAGTATTGTAGGAAAAGTAACGATAGAGCGTTATTTACCTGCCCGCAAATCTTGGAGATTACTGGCAGCTCCGGTTGCAAATGCTACTGCACCTACTGTTACAAATTCATGGAGAGAAAGTGGAGCGACACTCACCAGCAATGGTTATGGTACTCGAATTACAGGTCCAGCTAGTTTTGTAGGTGTGGATGAATATACTCAACGTGCAAGCATGAAATACTATGATGCTGTAACAAACAATTACATTGACGTAAGTAATATCAACACTTCTAAAATATCAAATACAGCAGGGTATTATGTATTTGTAAGAGGCGACAGAGGCGTACCCATAACTGGTGCAGCAGGCTCTACAATTTTAAGAATTAAGGGTGATGTAAATACAGGTACCCAATCTGTAGCTATTCCTGCGGGAAAATTTGTATCCTTTGGTAATCCTTATCCATCAAAAATAGATTTTAGAAGCCTAGGCAAGACAAGTATCTCTTCATCCTTTATAGCTTGGAATCCAAACTCGGCCGGTGGTTATAATGTAGGTGCATTTGAAACCTATGTTTTATCATCCGGAGAATACAGGAGAGTACCCGGCGGTACAATAAAAAATACGATTGAGAGCGGAGAGGCAGTTTTTATACAAAGTAATGCTGGTGCAGGTACGTTAACGATTACGGAAACTGATAAAGCTGCAGGTGTAAGTACACCTGTAAGCAGAACAAGCGGTAATGAGCAAAGAGTAGGTTTAACAACCCCTACGCTCGAAATAAATATGTACACAAAAGATACGGACGGTAATAAATATTTAGCTGATGGAATTCTTTTAAATTTTAATGATGACTATAGTAATGGGGTAGATAACAATGACGTGAGAAAAATGGTAAATGCAGGAGATAACCTGTTTCTGAGAAATGGTACTGTAAATCTTGTTGTTGAAAGTAGGCCATTGCCAAAAGAAACTGATACCATTAGGTTGAGTCTTGCTAACACAAGAGTAAATTCTTACAGTTTTAAAATTGATCCATCTGCACTTGACAGAAACGGAATGCAAGCAACACTAAGGGATAAATTTTTATTAAATGAAACCCTGATAAGTTTATCAGCAGTTACAAATTATAATTTTGAAATAACGGCTGATGCTTCAAGTAGAGCAGTAGACAGGTTTATGATTGTATTTAAACAAGTGCCGCCCATGCGTTTTGTAAAAATAAGTGCAGAGAGAAACAAAAACAATATAGCAACAATAAATTGGCATACAGAAAACGAAAACAACATTAATACCTACAGCATAGAACATAGTAAAGACGGTATAAATTTTAGTGAAATTGGATCTCAAATGCCAACAGCAAATAATTTTGGAAATCCATATTATACTTTTAATGATGCAAGCGCCTCAGGAGTAATTAATTATTATAGAGTGACTGCGAATGGTATTACTGGTACTCCTATATACAGTAACGTTGCAAAAGTTGACGCATTAAAAGAAACTGTAAATAAAGCAATAAACATTTACCCAAATCCTGTTACCAACGGAAATGTGAATATAAATTTTGAAAATTCAGTCTTTGGTAATTACACCATCAACGTGCACAACGCTGAGGGACGTTTGCTTATTTCCCATTTATTTAAGCATAATATCTTTGGAGAAACATTAAAAATAAAAGTGCCAACCGCCTCTTTGGGTATGTATAGTGTTACATTAACTGATAGTATCGGTCAAAAAATAGTTTTACCATTTGTTATTAAATAGTTACAGTCAAAGATATCCAAGCCGCTATTATTCGATAGCGGCTTTTTTTTGCAATATCCTAGCTTTTAACTTCATAATAGCTGTGATATATCTTCTAATAGAAACTTTACAGCTACTATAAAATTTTTATAAAAGACTTGTACAATTTCTTCTTATCCACAAACCAGTAGATTAAAATCGGTATACGTATCTTTTACGAGTAAAGGTATATATCATTCATTATCAATTATTAGTATTTCTACAATTACCCTAGGTATAAATACTTACGTTTCTATACTGTGTAGAAATTATTCTATATTTTTTATAGAATTTATACAATATCCTCTTTTAAGTAGCGTTCATTTATTATTATAAAAGTTGAACCCTAATTTCAACATGTAAAATTGAAGTTTTATAGAATAGTGTTGACCAAAATCCAGCAAAACACATGAAATGCCTTTTTTGCTAATGCGTATTTTCTCCTGCAAAAAATAACAACTATGAAAACAACTTTACTAAAACTGTTTTATTCCAGCTTAATAACTTTTATTTTATTACTGCTGGTTTTATTAGGGACTGCACAAACTGTGCAAACATTTACAGCTTCAGGCTCTTGGGTTTGTCCATATGGTGTAACATCCATAACGGTAGAAACCTGGGGTGGTGGTGGAGGTGGTGGAGCAGCTCCTGTTAACTCAAGTGTAGGTGGAGGTGGTGGCGGTGGTGCTTATTTATTAATAACGACGGTTCCTGTAACATTTGGAACCAATTACAATTTTATAGTAGGTGCAGGGGGCGCAGGAAATTCCACGGGCGCAGGTGCAAACGGTATTGCATCATCTTTTAACGGTATGTTTACTGCGAGCCCCGGTACGGGAGGCGGTTCAAACGCATCATTAGCATCTGGTGGTACGGGAGGAACAGGCGGCACATTTAATGGTGGTAATGGTGCACAGGGTAGTATTGCTCCTGCCAGAAGTGGTGGAGGGGGTGGAGGTGCAGGATCAGGCGGAAATGGTGGTAGTACTTTAACTAATGCGGCAGGTACAGCAGGTGGGGTTGATGGTGGTGCAGGAGGAACTGGTGTAACTTCAAATACAGATGGCGGAAATGCAGCAGTAATAGGCGGTGGTGGAGGAGGGGCTCTAAGAAACGGTGGCGGAGGAGCTAAAAAGGGAGGAAATGGAGCACGTGGTCAAGTGCAAATATCTTATACTATAAATTGTACAGCTCCTCCTGCACAACCTACAGGTTTTATACTAAGCCCCAGCTCAAATAGCATATCGGGTTCTTTTACTGCCGCTGCATTTACAGATGGATATATTGTAATCAGAACTTCTACTTCAACAGCACCATCAAGCCCTGTGGATGGCACTACCTACACAGCGGGAACTGCTGCATTGGGAGGATTTATAGAAAGTGTGGGAACTGTTACCGCATTTAATTCAACATCTCTTGCAGCTACAACACAATATTGGTATTGGGTTTACGGATACAATAATGTGAGTTGTGTCGGAGGTATTAGATACCTAACAGCATCGCCACTTACAGGTAATTCAACGACCGTAGTTTGTGGTGCTTTAACAAATACCGCAACCATTACATCCCTTGCAGGTGCCCTTTACAATTCTTCTACCAACACATGGGTTTTAAACTGGTCAGCTTTAAGCTGGAGTTTGGGTCTGCCAACAGCATGTCAAAATGTAAATTTAATTGTTGATAGATCTGCCGCTACTGTTGCAGAAAATATCAATATCAATTTAGATGCAAATGTTTCCATTAAAAATCTACTGATGAGAAACATTTCCAATACGCCTTTCAGAATTGTGTTTCAAATTTCTAGCCCAACAACAGGCGCTTTTGACATTTTAATTGACGGTACCTGCACGATAGAGTGTCCAGGTGGTACCGTATCCAATAAATTTAACCGTTGTTCAATATTAAATAACGGTAGAACCACTATAAATGGTGATTTAACCCTAGGTCGCATCCCATCTCTAACGGCTACCAATGAAGGGCATTCATCGATTGGATCCGGTAATGCAACTGTAACTACTTTCCCGAATCAGATACTTACTTTTTATGGCAACATTACCTTCAATCCTAGAGGGTTTACAGTAGACGAGCACACAGTTTTTGCATTTAACAAAGCAGGGACCCAATATATTTACAACTTCACCCGTCCTCTTGTGAGTGACACTAGTTATCCAATATTATTTGAAGATTTAAGAATAGGCACCACCAATGCTACTAATTTAATTATGGCAGGAACCCTATTTGATGGATATATTGAATATGCGGGTAGGGCAGGTATAACAATCGGTGTAAATTCTACATTTGATTTGCCGGCAAATTATTCCATGAATGTAATAAAAGGCGGCCTTCCGGTTGGTACAGGTTTACCTTCGTTTCTAAAGATGCTTGCAGGCTCTAAACTCAGGCTTGGCGGTAATGCTAGTGTACTTGATGTGTACGGTTTTGCTCATGGGGTTGCAGGGAGCAATTTTCCGGGATTTATATCACCATACATTCTAGATGCAACAAGTACTATTGAATATTATGGCTCTAATTCAATAACCCAAACCATTTTTAATGCTCCTGCATACGCTAATTTAGTTATAACAAATGGCAGTGGTAGCGGCAGAGCAATAAAACAAACAACTGCAGGAACCCTAACTGTAAACAATTCTTTTAATATTAATGCTTTGGCAGATGTTTACCTTGGAACGGCGACAGGGCTTGGAACTAACACTGCCCCTGTCACCTCAAATGGACCACTAAATATTAATGCTACTGGTGGTTTATATTGTAACGCCAATGTAGTTTCAGGTACGGGAGCATTTACAATGGGGGCAGGTAGTTTTCTTGGCATGGGGCATCCGCAGGGGATTTCTAATACTGGAAGTGCTACAGGAAATATACAGATGACTGCGGGGCGAAGCTATAACTCTACAGGAAATTATATTTACAATGGATTGGTAAATCAAATAACAGGTGTGGGTTTACCATCAGGGGCTATTAATGACCTAACAATTGATAATCCTACAACTGTTACAATTGCCACTAACCAACTAGTAAATGGTGTCGCCCTTTTAAAACAAGGCACTTTTGATATTGGATCAACAAAAATTATCCATAACGGTGTTGGAATTTTGAACAGTACAGGTGGTAAAATGAAAGCCAATTTGGGTATTGTTGAAATGAAGGGAACTTCGGGCACAGCCCAAAATCTTTCAGGCAGCTGGTTTGTAAATAAAACTATCTCCTCTCTAATAAATTCAAATACAACAGGTATAACTGTTGCTGCGCCTTCGGCTGATACCTTATTAATTTCGAGCGCTTTGCTTTACGGCGCAACCAATTCCTTCATAAATACAAATAGTAATCTTACACTTTTATCAAGAGATACAGCCACTGCTCGTTTTGGCTCAATGGTTGATGGAAACAGCATTACAGGGCAAGTAAATATTGAACGGTACCTACCTGCAAAAAAATCTTGGAGGTTACTAGCAGCGCCGGTTACAAATGCTACTTCTCCGTTTGTTACAGCTGCATGGAGAGAAGGTGGCGGGTCACTAGCATCTACCGGGTACGGCACTCGTATTACAGGCCCAGCAGGGTTTGTTGGGGTTGATGAATATACGCAACGTGCCAGTATGAAATATTACGACCCAATGGCGAATAATTACATAGATGTTGCCAATACAACCACACACAAAATATCTAATACAACAGGTTATTATGTGTTTGTTAGGGGCGACAGAAGTGTGGCTATTGCGGGTGCAGCTGAAGCAACAATTCTAAGAATAAAAGGAAATATCAACACAGGCACACAAACGGTACCTGTTCCCGCAGGTAAATTTATATCCCTTGGTAACCCGTATCCTTCTAAAATAGATTTTAGAACAATGGTAAAGACCAATATAGCTTCGTCCTTTATAGTTTGGAATCCAAATTCGTTGGGAGTTTACAATGTTGGTGCTTTTGAAACCTACACACTTAATGCAGGCGATTACAAAAAAGTACCGGGTGGCACAATCAGAAACTTTATAGAAAGTGGCGAGGCGATATTTATTCAAAGTAATGGATCTGCAGGAAGTATTACTATTGCAGAAACCGATAAAGCAGGGGGAACATCTCTGCCGGTTAGCAGATCAGGCGCAACTACGCCTACATTAGAAATTAATATGTACACAAAAAATCCTGACGGCACAGCATATCTTGCAGATGGTATTTTAATGAATTTTAATGACGGGTTTAGCTCTTCTGTAGACAATAATGACGTGAGAAAAATTATTAATGCGGGGGATAATTTATTCTTAAAAACTGGAGCAGCCAACCTTGTAGTGGAAAGTAGACCAATGTTAAAAGTAACTGATACAATTAAGTTAAGTCTAACTAATACACGTATAAACCGATATCGGTTTGAAATTGACCCTTCAGCAATTCCAAGCAAAGGGTTAAAAGCAATGCTTAAAGATAAATTTCTAGGAAGCGAAACAAAAGTGAGTCTATCGACTATTACAAATTACAATTTTGATATTACTCCAGATGCGGCCAGCAGAGTTACAGATCGATTTATGATTGTTTTTAAACAGAAGCCGCGAATGAATTTTAAAAAAATAACAGCTTTCAGCAATGCTGATGAAACTGCAACTGTGAAATGGTACATAGAAAATGAAAATAATATTCACACATACAAAATAGAACAAAGTGTAGATGGTATTAATTTTAGTGAAATAGGCGACCAAATGCCTACGGCAAATAGCTCAGGTAATCCTTGCTATAGTTTCGTTACCACTAGATCGACTAATGGAAATAGCTGGTACAGAATAAAAGCTATTTCCTTTGACAATGCGGTAACCTACAGCGATATGGCTTCAGTTTTAGCAAGGGAAAATGAATTGCCTACTACAACCACTATTTATCCAAATCCTGTAACAGATGGTAAAGTGAATGTAAGTTTTGTAAATGAACCATCGGGTAAATACCAACTTACTATCACCAATATGGCGGGGCAAAATATCTATACAGAAATGTTGGAACTAAAATCAAAAAACCTTCAAAAGACAATTAGTTTGAGCAACAAAGCGGCAGGAAGTTACCAACTGATTGTAAAAAGCGAAACGGGTAATTCGAAGAAGATCTCCTTCCTTATAAAATAATTACAGGTTCGTTTTTAAGGGGTCGTTTCAGTAAAATGAAGCGACCTTTTATTTTTAAATTGTAAGTTATTGTATTATTTTTTTTTAATATTTGCTTTCAATTACGATTTTTACCAGATAGGAACTAACGAATATGACGGAAAGCAATAAAAATAATTCCACAGGATACTCAAACAGATTTTTATTAGAAATATTAATAGCGCTAAATGCCTGCGTTGCAGTTGTATTTCAGGCGTATTTAACTACCGGTGGGCTTGGGAATTTATTTAGCTATTTTACCATTCTTACCAACCTGCTTATCGCAATTTGTTCTTCAACTATTGTACTTTTTCCAAATAGTAATTTGGGAATTTTCTTTAAAAAGCCAACGGTTTTATCGGCTATTACACTTTATATTTTTATTGTTGCACTCGTTTATAATACTGTTTTACGAGGTCTTTTTCCGCTCGATGGGTGGAATTTTTTTGTAGATACTTTACTTCATGTAATTGTACCTATTCTCTTTATTGTTTATTGGTTTGTTTTTGTACCTAAAGGAACCCTGCAATATAAAAATGGTATTAGCTGGCTCTTATTTCCTTTCGCTTACCTTTTATACTCGCTATTAAGGGGCGAATTGTATGGATGGTACCCTTATCCGTTTTTAAACGTTATTACGTTTGGATATCAAAAAGTGATTCTAAACTCCTGCGTTCTTATTGCGGTCTTTTTGTTAAGCGGCGTAGCATTAATTTGGCTGGATAAAAAACTAGGTAGATCATAACCCTTTTTTCCCGCTCATTAAAAGCACGTTTGGCGCACTTACGACATGCGTTAGAATGTTTTCGATACAATATTTATATTTTATAAATATCTTGAATTTACGTGTATAAAAAATTTCTTAATTCCCGGTAAAGTCAATACAGTACTGCATTTGCCCAAACTAGCCAAATAACAAACTACATTTAAACGCCTTATCCACTTAAATTAATTTGAGGCTATTTAATTTATTTACAATAATGTGAGATTATCCTCGTTAGACACTTAAATAATACTTTAATTATTTAGTTAATAAATTATTTAATGTAATTTTTGTTGTAGAATAACAAATGATATTTTAAAAATAAATACTGATCCTTTCTATTTTTTTAATGTTAATATCCAAAACCTAACACCACATGAAAATCTTTCTACTTACACTACTACTTACAGGTCCGTTGGTATTTAAAACAGGTAACGCACAACTTTCAAACAGAGAGGGGGTTACTATACCAACACTTGAAATAAACCTTTATGCAAGAGCAATGAATGGAACGATGTTTCTTGCTGATGGAATACTTCAAAATTTTAATAACAACTTCAGCTCTACCGTTGACAATATGGACGTAAGGAAGTTTATGAATTCAACAGATAACCTGGCTATAAAAAATGGCTTGTATAATTTAATTGTTGAAAGGAGACCAATGATTTGCATTACAGACACGCTGCGTTTGATGCTTACCAGAACAAGAATAGCACCATATCGTTTCGAAATTGATCCATCGGTAATTAGCAACACCCCCCTTAAAAGTTTTTTAAAAGATAAATACCTCGGTACCGAAACGCCAGTAAGTATGTCCGCTGTAACTAACATCAATTTCAATATAACTGCTGACCCTTTGAGCAGGGCGGCTGACAGGTTTATGATCGTTTACAGAAATATTGAACCCGTTCGTTTTACTGCTGTTACTGCTTTAAGAAACAGAAATAGTACCATAACAACTGTATTTAAAACAGAAAACGAAAACAATATCAACACCTATACCATTCAAAAAAGCAATGATGGTATAACATATGAGACAATGGGTGAACAAATGCCAACTGCCAATAATTTTGGAAATCCATATTATAATTATACAGACTTTAATGCCGCATTAAGCGAGCAATGGTACAGAATTAAAGCAAACACTATAAGCGGTGAAACTATATTTAGTATGCCGGTAAAAGCAGATAAAGCACCTGGAAAAACAATGGATGGATTAACGGTTTTTCCAAACCCTGTAACGAATGGCGTTGTAAACATTGCTTTAGCTGAACAACCGTTTGGATTATATAAATTGCAAATTTTAAATACCGCTGGGCAAACCGTTTATGCAGAAACACTAAATGTGCAAACTGATAAAATGAGAAGAACAGTAATGGTTTCGGGCATGAAAAATGGTATTTACAGACTATTACTGACAGATGCAAACGGTAAAAAAACAGTAAAAACAATTATCGCAAAATAAGCCTGACCTACGTAATAAAAGCCGTTTTACAGCAATGTAAAGCGGCTTTTTTAATTCACTCATTACCCCATTAAATTTTTCATAAATAAAGTGCGGTAAGGCTTTCTTCTATAAATATTAGAAATAGTACGGTTTATTATTGTAAATATTTAGGGCGCACGAAAACAATATTCGAAAATTACATTCGTTTTTTTTGGTTGTATTCATTCATAAAATATTGCCCTAACAATAAGTAATGCATTGGATAAAATGAATTTTGGTTAAAGCATAAAAGCTTTAAAACAATAATCAATTTAAACCCTATCCCATGAAAAAACGGTTACTTTTTATATTGATTGGCTGTAAAATTTTACTTCATTTCTCATTTGCCCAATCTACAGCAAATTATACCCGAACATCTAATGCTACGAGCAGCTTGGTAAGTATGGTAGGTTCTACCCCGCTAATTGGGGCGTCCCAAGGTGATTTTGCATCGGAACTTACTTCTATCGGTTTCGATTTTTGGTTTATGGGTACAAGGTTTAATAGCTTCAGCGCCAGCTCTAACGGAGCAATAGCACTAGGCAATACCATTATTGCAACAAGTTATTACGGAAGTAACTTTCCATTTGCCTCTCAAAACATTATTGCGCCATTTTTACAGAATATGGAAACCTCGTCAACAGGTAAAGTACACTTTATAAATAATGGTACCGCACCAAACCGAACACTCACAGTGGAGTTTTTAAATATGGGTCTAAACAACAGTTCAACAACTGCTGATGCAACTTTTCAGGTTGTTTTATACGAAACAACAGGCGTTATTGAATTTATTTACGGGGCTATGGCAATTGGTGGCACTACAGGAACTCCTGAAAAGAAAGCTGTTATTGGATTTTGCAGCAATAATACAGTAAACACCATCATGTCAGTAAGCCATTCAACTCCTTTTACAGTTGATACTGATGCAACCCCCACAGTAGTAACCTATAACGGAACAGGTAATATTTCAGGCCTCAACAGCGCATCAAATGGAAGCAGGGTAAAAATAATTTTTACACCACCAGTGTTAATTGCACCACTTTCTTTAACGTTTACTAGTACCGGTACCGGTACGACCACCCTTAACTGGACACAGCTTACTGTAATTAACGAACTGGGTTTTGTAGTATTAAAGTCTGATGATGGTGGAGCTACTTATGATTTTGCTTTTCAAACAGGTGTAAATGCAACCAGCGCTACCATAACGCCTCTATTATGCAATAAAAATTATTTATTTAAAGTTTATTCACTAAGTGAAGGTGGGTTTAGTAGCCAACTTTCCGGTAACGAAACAACGAGTACTTGTGGTACTATCGTAACCAACAGTGCTACACTTGGTGCGCAGGGTTATACCAATTGGAGTGCGCTATCTTGGTCTCTTGGGCATACACCCATCAGCACTGAAGATGCAGTCATTACTTTTGATCGATCTACCGGAGGTAATGACTCTGCTTTTATTGTGTTGGACATGGATGTAGCTGTAAACAGTTTAACCGTAAGTAACGCTTCTTCAACCGTAAACAACAAAAAACAAGTTTATTTTACAGGCAATCAAAGGATTGAAATTAAAGGAGACTTAACAATTAATTGCCCATCTGCAAACAAATACAGCAGAATGCAATGGAACGTTACAGACAAAACAATAGTTAACGGAAATGTTATTATTGGCACTGCATCTCCATCAGCTACAGAAGGATATTCCACTGTTGGCTCCACCGGCCTGTTACCAAACCAAACCTATGTATTTAGAGGTAACGTAACGTTTAATAAGCGGTCGCTTACTATAGATGAACATGCAATATTTATATTTGATGCAAATGGTTCACAACAACTTATAAATAATACCGGAACAATGGCTACAGATACATTTAACGATGCCATTTTGTTTGAAAAGCTCATTATCGGCAACGGCAATTCCCCAACTTTAACCTTTACAGGCAGCAATTACAGGAGCAATATGAACGACAAACCTAGAGCAGGCGTAATCTTGGGAGCAAATGCTACATTGGTATTGCCTTACAATTATTCGTTAAACGCAGAGGGTAGTGGCTTGTATTTTAAAATGGGTGCAGGCAGTACTGTAAAGTGTGGCGGCAATAGTTCAATAGACAGTTATGGGGTTGCTGGAAGCAATTTTACAGGTGGTTACAGCAACTATTTGCTGGATGCTACAAGTACCTTCGAGTACGATGGTCTCAATAACATAACCCAAACCATTTATAACGGCATAACCTACAGCAAACTGGTTGCCACAAACGGAAGTGGCAGTGGCAGGGCAGCAAAAATAACTACAGGAGGGTTAACGGTAAATACATCTTTTACAATTAATGCTTTAGCCGATGTTACGCTAGGCACGCTTGGCAGCTCAAACTGTGCAGTAAGTAGTGGCGGGCCATTAAGTGTGCTTGGTACAGGAGGTTTGTATTGTAACGCAAATGTAATATCAGGTGCAGGAGCATTTTCCCTTGGCAACTATAGTTATTTGGGAATGGGGCATGCGCAGGGGATTTCTATTTCGGGCTCTGCAACAGGTAATGTGCAAATGACCGGCGGTAGAACCTACAACACAACAGGCAATTATTTATACAATGGCATTGTAACGCAGATAACAGGAAACGGCCTATCGACAACCTGCAACGACTTAACAATTGACAACCCTACAACAGTTACTATTGCAACCAACCAACTTGTAAACGGTGTAAATCTTTTAAAACAGGGTACGTTTGATATCGGGAGTACTAAAATTACCATTAATGGTACCGGAACTTTAAATAGTACCGGGGGTTTAATGAAAGCAAACGTTGGCATCGTTGAAATGAAAGGTACATCGGGTACTGCACAAAATCTTGCTGGAAGCTGGTTTGTGGGCAGAAACATTTCCACACTTGTAAATGCAAATACTACGGGTATTACTATAGCACCCACCTTAAATGATACGTTATTAATTTCATCCGCCTTATTGTATGGCGACGTTACCAATTCTGCCATTACAACAAACGATAACCTTACCCTGTTATCGAGAGATAGTTCTACCGCAAGGTTTGGAGAAATTGTTACAGGTAGCGGCAATAGGATAAACGGTATGGCAAATATTGAAAGATATATGTATGCCAAAAAAAGCTGGCGGTTATTGTCAACACCTATAGCAGTTGGTACATCGCCAACAGTTACTACAGCATGGCGGGAAGGAGGAGTGAGTACCGCTTCAACCGGTTATGGCACACAAATTACAGGCCCTACAGGTTTTGTTGGAACAGATACTTACACACAGCGAGCTTCTATGAAATACTATAATTCAGCAATCAATAATTTTATAGATGTTAACAATGCGGACACGAAAATAATTGCAAACACTTTTGGGTACTTTGTTTTTGTAAGAGGCGATAGGGCAGTACCAATTGCGGGTTCAGCAGGCACAACGATTTTGCGAATGAAGGGCAACTTCCGCACAGGAGATCAAACTTTCCCTGTACCTGCTCTAAAATACGAGTCCGTTGGAAATCCATATCCTTCTAGAATAGATTTTAGAACAATTACCAAAACAAATATAGCGAGTAGCTTTATAGCTTGGAACCCAAACTCGGCAGGTCTATATAATGTAGGGGCCTACGAAACTTATGCATTTGATGGTGTGAACTATGTAAAAGCTGGCGGCGTAATTAGGAATTTTATTGAAAGTGGCGAAGCTTTTTATGTGCAGTCAAATTCAGCATCTGCAGGGTCGCTCGTTGTAAAAGAAGCCGATAAAGCCGGTAGTAGCAGTTTACAAAGCAGAAACAATACCCAATGGGCAACGCTTGAGGTAGCATTGCTTGCTAAAGACACTGCCAATAATTATTACATTGCAGATGGTGTGATGGTAAACTTTAATGCTAGTTACAGTGCAGGCTTTGACAATGATGATGTAAGGAAGTTTTTAAACAGTTACGATAATATTTCCATCCCTTTAGCGGGACACAATTTATTTGCTGAAAGGAGGCCAAATCTACAACCAAACGACAGTATTCCTTTGCGGATAAGTGGTATGCGGCAGGGAACATATCGTTTAAAAATTGATCCATCGTGGTTAAAACTTAAACGTATGAACGGCTTTTTGCGTGATAAATATCTTGGTACAGAAACGATGTTTAGTTTAACACACGATACCGAGATTGATGTTGCAATAAATGCAGATCCGTTAAGTAAAGCAGCTGATAGGTTTACGTTGTTGTTTATGCCATCATCCATGTTGCCAAATGCATTACGAACCATTACAACCCAGCGTAGCGGCATAAGCAGCAATATGGTGATTTGGACTGCAGAAAACGAAATTGATGTATTAAACTACACAGTTGAATGTAGCTATGATAGTATCAACTTTCATCAGATCGGCATTGTCAATGCAAATTCAAACGGCTCAACAGCTGCCAAATACAGCTTTATCCATGCCATAAAAACTTTATCAACTGTTTATTATAGGGTTAAAGCAAACGATGTTAATGCCGATGCTCATTACACCTCTGTAGCAAGCATACCCGCAAATGATGAAGAAGCGATTTTAAGAATTTTTCCGAACCCAGTTACAGATAATCGTTTTACTGTTTATTTTAACAATAAGCAGGCGACAAAATATAAGGTGATGGTATTCACTCAAAGCGGAGAGCTTTTGCTAAGCAATCATGTTGACCTCCAAAAAAGCGAAGTTTTTAAAACCATCAGCTTGCCTGCAAATACCGCAGCAGGGAATTATATTGTAAAAGTTGCTGATGAAGTCGGGGTAACGAGCGCATTAACCTTAGTGGTTTATTGATGCAGGTTTATTTTCTTAATAACTAAAGACTGGTGAAAAAGTTAATCCTTCTTAGAAGGAAATGTTGAAGAAAAAGAAATGCAATAGCTTGTGATGAGTTTACATTAAAGTAAAAATAAAACGCCGCCATGTAAAAAATAAATGGCGGCGTTTTTTAGTTTAAATATCGTTCGTTTGCAATTTTTATATGATGATAAAAATGACCAACTATGATATTGCCAATGGTATTAACATTGGCGGTAGCAGCACTGAAGTTGCCTGTATTTGCTAACATTTCTTCAGAAAAAGACGAAAACAACATTGTTGTACTTTCTCTAACTGTGATCATTTCTTCTACAAGATCAGCCCATTTTCTTCGGTTGGCAAGCGAATTTGCTGCGTAGATATTTTCGTCAAAGCCGGGAAGTGTCACAGTTTCTTTTCGTGCAATTGCTAAAGCCCTAAACCCAAAAATCCTCTCGGTATCAATCATGTGCTGTAGCATTTCTTTTAAAGTCCATTTTCCATCAGCATAAGCATAAGTAGCTTTTTCTTCAGATATGGAGGCGAAAAAATCAGGCAATGTTTTGGCTTGGTTTGCAAAAGCATCAAGCGTTTCTTTTTCACTAACTAAAGATGTATAGTTCTCAAAATAATTTTTGTAAATAGCAGGTTCGTTCATGTTTTAATTTTTTTCAAATGTAGCATTTACCCAAATAAAAAAACCGCTTCAATATATTTGAAACGGTTTTTAAAATGGTAAGACATTTTATGTCTAACCTTTTTTTGAAGTTTTAATCTTGGTCTCAGGCATTTTCATCATTTTCTTCGTCTGCATGTTACCCGCATATTTCATTGCTTCGTATGCATTTAAAAAACCACCTGTTTTTGAAAGTTCACTTAAAGAAACTTTCTCTTTTGTTTCGGGATTGTTTACTTTTTCTTTAGGTGCTACTGCTGATTTTTCAATTGCTTCTTTCAATTGCAAGGCTGTAAGGTTCGGATAATACTGAAGCAATAATGCAGCAGTACCTGCAACCACGGGGCACGCCATAGATGTTCCACTTAAATTTCCGTAATTGTTGCCACCCGGCAACGTAGAATAAATATTTACACCCGGTGCGAACAAGTCAACTTCTTTTTTGCCATAGTTACTGAAAGATGCAGTTAGCCCACCATTTTTTAAATCGCCTGCAGCTCCAACCGTTATTACGTTTTCGGCTCTGCCTTTTCCATCTAAGTAAAATGGATTTGGAAAATTAAAGGTGGTATCAACATTTTTAGAATCGTTACCTGCTGCGTGCACTAACAATACATTTTTGCTTGCCGCATATCTAAATGCATCATCTACCCATTCTTTTTCAGGGGAAAAGTCCTTACCAAAACTCATACTGATGATCTGTGCACCATTATCAACAGCGTATTTTATAGCGTTTGCCACATCTTTATCGTGTTCATCACCATCAGGCACTGCACGAATAGCCATTATGCTAACATTGTCAGCCACACCATCCATACCCTTACCGTTGTTTCTTACAGCTGCAATTATTCCTGCGCAATGTGTACCGTGCATAGGCGTGTTAGCCAACAAATCGTTGTTGCCATAGTTACGGTCATTGATGTTAGTTTCATCATCTTGCACAATATTTTTTCTGTATTCTGTTGGGGGTTTTGAAGATGATTCGCCTTTGCGTAATTCGCCATTTAGTTCTTCAATAAGTTGCTCATTTGTTATATCCGTTGTGTTATTTGCTTTGGAGATATTAATTAAAATTGCTTTGGTCATTTTCGCATCGGCATCAGTTGGTGTGTAGGCGTCCATGTCCAAACTTGTATATGAGGATTTGCCTGTCTCTTTTCTTATAATAGAGTCGCCAGCCACAACCTTTGCATACATAAATTCAATTTGCTTAATCTGCTGCGGATCAACATCACCAACGGTTTTTTGCTTGGCTCTCTCAAAATCAGCAAACTCTTTTTTATCTGCTGCCGATATTACATCCGATTCTGTTTTATCCGTCCATTTTGTTTTTAGTTTATGATAAACCCTCGCAGACTCGTAACTATCTTCTTTTACATTTCTACCATCTTTACCACCTATAAAGTTCCATCCATGTACATCATCGATGTAGCCGTTTTTATCATCATCGATACCATTACCCGGTATTTCTCTCGGGTTTCTCCAAAGTATTGGCTTGAGGTCTTCGTGAGCAGTGTCAATACCACTGTCAATAACTGCAACTACAACTCGTTTACTTTTAAGTTTTTTTGCTTTTGCCAAGTCGTAAGCCTTTTGCAAACTAATGCCATTGTAGCCTGATGTTGCAGGATCGAGCTGGTGCCAATTTTTTGGGACTTCGTTTTTACTTTTTTGTGCAAATGCTGATGCACCTAAAAGCATGGCAGCAAAGGCTATGGTTGTAAATTTATTCATGTTTTTTTGTTGATTTATTTATTAGACGAAAATAACACATAGCAATTAGCAAATGTTGGCTTTCATATATTTTTACGAAATTTTGTGAAGTGGCGTTGAAGGGACAGACGACAGAAAACGGACCATAGACCATAAACGATGGACCATTGACAATATAGAACCTACACGAATAAGGAGATGCTCAAGAACCCCTTTTTTAAACCCTTCCTACTTGCAACTTACAAATCAAATTTAATGCCCTGTGCTAGTGGTAATTTATCAGTGTAATTTATAGTGTTAGTTTGTCTGCGCATGTAAACTTTCCACGCATCACTGCCACTTTCACGACCTCCGCCTGTTTCTTTTTCACCGCCAAATGCGCCACCTATTTCCGCACCCGATGTTCCAATATTTACATTTGCAATTCCACACTCACTTCCCGCTTGTGATAAAAACAATTCAGCTTCTCTTAAATTATTTGTAATGACAGATGATGAAAGGCCCTGCGGAACACCATTCTGCATAGCAATTGCTTCCTCCATTGTTTTATATTTCATTATATAAAGAATAGGTG
>JANOTH010000410.1:0-1919 GCA_031416275.1 Ferruginibacter sp.
CTTTTTTTTGGTTGTTACATGATAAAATAAAGATTACTGCAAATAAAAAACCAATAAAATTTTTCATAGAATTCATTTTAAAATAACGGATTGGCAGGGTTGTAATTGAATAGTGTTACCGGTAATGTTTATTGCTGTTGCATCTGAATAATTAGTAAGAACAAGTTTGGAAAAGCTTTTTAACTCATCATGTAAAATATATTCTGTTTTTGTGCTACTAAAATTTAATAGTACCAAATATTTTTCTGCGTTAAATGTTCGGGTATATGAAAATACATTAGGATTCATTTCATCATACAATTTATAAGATCCATAAATTATTGCAGGACTATTTTTCCTTAAAGCAACTATTTTTTTAAAATATGTAAGTACACTATTAGAGTCATTTTCCTGCGCATCCACATTTATCGTTGTATAATTTGGATTTATTTTTAACCATGGGGTGCCAGAAGTAAAACCGGCATTTTTTTCTGCATTCCACTGAAACGGCGTTCTTCCATTATCTCTTGATGTTTGTTTTTTATCTTCTAAAAATGATTTTAAATCGCCCCCTGTATTTTTTAAATTTTCGTATTGGTTTCTCGTAGCCACATCGTTATAGTCTTCTATATTATTAAACCTGATATTACTCATTCCAAGTTCGTCGCCGTTAAAATAAAAAGGCGTTCCTCTCATCGTCAGTACAAATGTTGATAATAATTTTGAAGACGCTTCTCTATAAATTGAGTCATCATTCCCAAATTTACTTACCATTCTTGGCTGGTCATGATTGGCCATAAAAATGGCTAGCCACCCTTTATCTTTAAAAACAGAGTCGTACCGGGAAAATATTTTTTTATAATTTACAAGTCCGTAATCCTGTAAAGTGTTTCCAATATCAACACTTTCAAAATGGTAAGCAATGTTTAACTCTTTTCGGTCAGGATCTACAAATTTCATGGCTTCTTCAGGTGTACTTCCGGCACCTTCAGCTACAGACATTACATTGTATTTGCTGTATACTTCTCTGTTCATTTCCTGCAGGTAATCGTGTAAATGAGGCCCATTTCCATAATATTTTATCACATTTTTCTCATAACCCTTAGGCAATGCCGGCCATGAAGTATCTTTTGATGCAAACTGAAATGCATCCATTCTAAAACCATCTATTCCTTTGTTTAACCAAAATTTCATCACATCATATATTTCTTCCCGCACTTTTGGATTCTCCCAGTTAAGGTCAGGTTGCTTTTTTGAAAAATAATGCAGGTAATAAGAATTGGTTAAAGTGTCATATCTCCAGGCTTCACTTTTTACATCAAAAAAACTCCACCTATATGTAGGGTTACCTTTTTCTGAAGGCCACCAATGGTAATAATTTCTATAAGGATTTGTACGGGAACTGCGGCTTTGTTTAAACCATTCGTGCTCATCGCTGCTGTGATTTACTACAAGATCCATCACAAGTTTAATTCCTCTATCATGTATTCCTTTCAGTAAAGCATTAAAATCATCCATGGTACCAAACTCACTCATAATGCTGCGGTAATCACTTATATCATACCCATTGTCATCGTTTGGTGATGTATATATTGGATTTAACCAAATAGCATCTATTCCCAAACTTTTTATATAATCCAGTTTAGAGATAATTCCTTTTAAATCGCCTACTCCATCGCCATCGCTGTCTTTAAAACTGCGGGGATATATTTGATAAACGACTGCTTCTTTCCACCATACCCGGTCTTTTACATTTGCAAAAGCGCTGTCATTACTAAGTTTAGAAGAAACTGTAGTTTCTTTTTTTTGGTTGTTACATGATAAAATAAAGATTACTGCAAATAAAAAACCAATAAAATTTTTCATAGAATTCATTTTAAAATAACGGATTGGCAGGGTTGTAATTGAATAGTGTTACCGGTAATGTTTATTGCTGTTGC